>JAMDCX010000040.1 GCA_023489375.1 Planctomycetota bacterium | reverse complement strand
CAAAGCTAATTTATAGGCGCTACAGAGCACCAACCTTTGGGTAGCAGTCACCAAGCACTTTGAAATAAGGAACTGACGCATAATAACTTCCAAATAGTCTTTGCGCCGGTTGGTGCGCGGATTCCGGAGCACTGTCCGTCAAATAGCCACCGGCTTGGCCGGTGGTGGAGTATTCAATGTAATGCCAATCAGGAAATTATTACGGTCCCATTTATAATCTGAGAAATCGCCACACTTTCATTTGCATTTAGTTGCTGCCTTCATCGAGACACTTATGCGGCCAAGGATACGGAATTGCGGGATCGCCTGGCGAATTTGGAACTGCAGCTACAGGCTCAGGGCCGGGGCCGGGATGAACATGCGGATTTGGCCATCAAGGTGTTTGAACTCTCGCAAAGCCTGAAGGATAAATGGGTTACGGCCGAAAGTCAGGAAAAGTGGCAATTATTGGAAATTGTCTGTTTGAACTTGACGTTAATAGAAGCATACCTTGATTTTTCAATGAGAAAACCATTCGATGTTCTCACCGGCGGCCTGATTCCACCGGATAATCGGGGCGACAGGATTTGAACCTGCGACCCCTTGACCCCCAGTCAAGTGCGCTAGCCAGGCTGCGCTACGCCCCGATGTTTATTATGTCATCTTAACCGAATCCGGCAAAAGTAAAAAGTGTCGCGATGAAGGCAGCAACTAAATGCAAATGAAAGTGTGGCGATTTCTCAGATTATAAATGGGACCGTAATAACTTCCCGATTGGCATTACCATTGAATACTCCACCACCGGCATAGCCGGTGGCTATATGACGGATGGTGCTCCGGAATCTACGCACCAACCGGCGCAAAGACTATTTGGAAGTTATTATGCGTCAGTTCCTTATTTCAAAGTGCTTGGTGACTGCTACCCAAAAGTTGGTGCTCTGTAGCGCCTATAAATTAGCTTTGACGGCAGGCCAAGGGGACTTGGGCGCGAAGCGAGGAGGAAGGTGTATTGATAAATACTATCACGACGAGCGACAAAGCCCACAGCCCTTTGGCCCCCGCCAGCAGGGTTGGCCGGAAACGGGCCATCTGCGGCGTCGAAGCGGCTCAATGGGTCTTATGGACCCGGTTTTCGCCGCTCGCTCCTTGCATCTGGCCCATTTTCGGCCAATCTAAGCTGATTTTCAGGCTTGACAAAGCACTACAGCAGACTCCATCGTGCGTGGCGAGTCGTTAAATTTGGTCAGGGTTACAGCATTTCCAGTGGGACTGTAAACCACGTTATTCATAAAGGCCCGCATAAGTAAAATGCCCCGGCCATGAAGAGCCTCAAGATGCTCTTCCCGGGTAGGATCGGGGAGAGCTGCGGGATTAAAACCGGGGCCTTCATCTTCTACAACTACATCAGCCCGATGCGGGGTAACACGATATTTAATGTGCACGTGTTTTTCAGAATCACTGCGGTTGCCATGTTTGATCGCATTGGCGACAGCTTCATCAATGGCCAGTTTCAGTGCAAACAGATCACGATTGGTATAGCAATAGCGCTGACATTGGGAAAGAACGGCCTCTTCAACATCCTGTAAACGCCGCAGATCGCTGGGGATATCCATCCGCAACCACAAGGCGCTGGAAGGTGTCACATTGGTTCCACTGTGATGTAAACCAGTTTTGCCCAGCCGCATTCGTCTCATAATTACGCCCGTTCTCAACTTATGGGCAAGCGCAAGCTAATCCATCAGCGCTAAGGGCATCCATACCCCTCTTGCTTATCACGATAAACATGTCACGTACCGGCTACGCACCGGAACAAGCTCGCCGCACTTTGACGTTACACGACGCCTTTCTGGTTTTGCGGCTCCAAGCTTTCTTTCGCCTCTTTTATTGTCGGATAGATGCGAAACAGTTTATTAAGTTTTGTGATAACAAAAACTTCAAATATCTGAGGCTGGATATTGCAGAGCCGCAATTGTCCATCGTGATTACGAATTTTATTGTTGACGGTAATGAGCGTTCCAAGGGCTGCCGATGAAAGGTGATCAACCCCGGCGAATGAAATGATAACTTTGGGCCGGTGTTCACTTTCGATTAGCGCCACAAGCTGGTCCCCGATTTCGACGATATTAGCTTCGTCCAAGATTTTCCGATGGGTAAACTCCACCAGAATAATCGCGTCATCTCGAGTGACTTTCAGCCTTGCCGCATCCTGAAGCATGCCGGACTCCATATCCGCCCGACGGAAACATTTTCCACCGAACAGCGTATCAATATAACTGATATAAGCATACGCTGTAAACAGCACTTGTCAATGGGATATGGATGCGACCCTATTTTCAGGCGCAGCCACATTTTTTTGGGGGGCGAGATTTCCAGAATTAACGCGTGGGCCAAGGCCACGTGACCAACATGGGATTTGGCGGTACAAGGTTCCCAGAAAAATGATGGAGGGATTAAGAATTGTTGTAACCGTTCACGGGCAAAAGTGGAACACTCGATAGGAAAACATAGCCTTTCACATTGCGGATATTGTTATTTGCGGTTATGAACATATTCTTGGTTACATATTCCTGTATCAGATTGTTACCAATCATTTCGTATGTAAGCCACTCGAGGCCCGTCTCCAGAACATCCACTGGCAATGCTATACCAACGGTTCCTTGGAGGATGACGGCGGGCGAGACGCCCGCGATCCCAGGATACTTCTCGAATATACAAACTGATGGCGGTTGTCGGACTTTTACTAAAATTTATGGTTGCACTCAACCAGACCTTTCTCTTCTTCCTTCAAGCCCGTGAACGGTTACGAATTGTCGAAAAGAATATGGTTCAGATTTCCTTTCGACATAATACCACCGCCCGATGCTCACGTTGCGTATAGAGTATAATGCCGGTTAGTATGCCATCAGAGGAGTATACATGATTGAGGCCGATATTCCAGTAATCTCTGCTCCCGGTGTGGAGGAATTCCAACGAACGTTTGAGGCTTTGGAGCGCGAGTTGGGCAAGATTATGGTGGGGCAAACCACAGTGATTCGCCAGACACTTTCCTGCCTGCTGATCGGTGGACACGCTTTGCTTGAAGGCGTTCCCGGCCTGGGCAAAACCGTACTGGCCCGGTCATTGGGTCAGGTACTGGATCTGAAATTTTCCCGAATCCAGTTCACACCCGATCTAATGCCCGCCGATATTCTGGGGACCTCTATTTTGGTAACGGATGCGGATGGCACACGCAGTTTGCAATTTCAACCCGGACCTCTGTTCGGTAATCTGATTCTAGCGGATGAAATCAACCGGGCTTCACCCAAAACGCAATCGGCATTATTGGAAGCCATGGCGGAACAATCCATAAGCGTGGCCCGTACTACGCATCATCTGACGGACCCTTTTTTTGTTATCGCCACCCAGAATCCTCTGGAAATGGAGGGAACCTATCCTCTGCCGGAAGCGCAATTGGACCGTTTCGCCATGAATATCCTTATGATCGCGCCGGAAGTGGAGGAACTCGTACGCATTATGGACCGCACCACTGGTCTGCAAAAGCCCGGTCTTTTGACCATTCTGAATGCGGCCCGGCTGGTGGAAATGAAAAAGGTGGTTCGTACCGTACTGGTGGCGGATATATATAAGCGTTACATTGCGCGGATTATACTGGCCACACACCCCGCAAACGGTGAAGCCACCGCGCTAGTACGAAAATATGTCCGCTATGGAGCCAGCCCCCGCGCCGCGCAATCCATAATGCTGGCGGCCCGGGTACAGGCACTCATTGAGGGACGGGCTTTCATAACGCCCGCGGACATTGCCGCAGTGGCCTTACCCTGCCTGCGGCACCGGATTATCACCCAATTTGACGCCCATGCAGATGGCATCGACGCCACTGCCATTATCCAGGATCTGTTAACGCACATTGAAGCCACCCCCGATGCGGTAGCCACGAAATCTCTGTCGCGCTGAAATCGGAAATTCAGGAATGGGACCATAATAAATTCGTAACCGTTCACGGGCCAAAGTGAAATACTCGATAGGAAAACATAGCCTTTCACATTGCGGATATTGTTATTTGCGGTTACGAACATATTCCCGGTTACAAATTTCTGTATCAGATTGTTACCAGTCATTTCATATGTAAGCCACTCGTGGCCCGCCTCCGGAGCATTAATTGGTATTGCTGGGCCAATAAATCATTGGGGGGCAACGGCGGGCGAGACGCCCGCGATCCCAGGATACTGACTTTTGCCAAAAAATATGGCTGCACCCAACCATACCTTAACTTCTCCTTCAGGCCCGTGAACGGTTACATAAATTCCCGATTGGCATTATCATTAAAACATTTTACCACCGGCAAAGCCGGTGGCTATATGACGGATGGTGCTCTGGAATCCACGCACCAACCGGTACAGCCACTTGGTGGAAGTTATTGCGATTTCATTCCTTAGGGACAAGGCGACGGACTGGCTCGATACCCTATTGCACTTGAACCGGCATAGACGGATTCAAACGCATAAAGTCAAACACCGGCCAAGTCAAAATACCTCCATGCCCGCGTAAACATTGAACGATATTATGGTGCCATAAATATGTTGCGCAAGAATCGCGAGATTTTTGTAGAAAGAAACTAACGTGGTTTAAGAAGGGGTGGGCCATATTAGGGACGGGGGCAAGATTGATAGTGTTGACACGCGGACCAAGGCCACGCGGCTAAAATGGAATTTGTCGGTATGGGGCTATATAAATGATGGGGAGATAAAAGAATATCCAAAATATATGGCCACCCATGCACAACAGAAGCTATTACCGTTTGATTGATCGATGTACTCGTGAACGATTACAACACTTAACAGCGCTCATCTACATTAAACCCGGCGAATATCCAGGAGAAAAGCCACCACCAGACCGCACAAAACCAGAATGATCAGCGGCCCGCGTATAACATTAAACCGGGTGATATTGACAAGCCATGGCAGCGGTGGCACAGGGTGAGGTTCAACAGGCTTTAAGGCTTCATCAATGAGGCTCTGTACATCACGAGGCCGATTATCATTGGCCAGTGGCAGCACTTCTTCATTGGGATTCACGACGCTGAGTTGACGATCAGCCAAACGCTGCATGAGTCGCGGATCTGAATCTGCAAGTTCGAGGAAATGGTTCTGGAGGGCTATTTTTTCGTTAATGAGCGTTAAGGTTGCCTGCAAATTATTGCGCATGACTTCCGCCTGATGGAGATCATGAAGGGCTGGAGAAAGGATCAGCAAAGCCAATACCAGCAGAGCGCCGGAAAGTATAGCCCAGCTTACTACGCCGACACTTACAATCAGAGGAATAAGAAGAAAAGTGTTTGTGTTTTTAATACGGCGCATTAATTATCATCCGTCAGCAGGCTATCCACGGCCTGAATATATTGTGCACCAAGCGTTCACTTCTGTACAGCCGGCGAATGCGGAGCGTAACCGTTCACAGTCCGGCCACCAACATCTCCATCCCTGCGGCCGCGCCGCAATGAGTAAAAAATAATGGTAACCATTCACGGACAGATATATGAACTATGGTTACCGTTACGCGGTTATAATTAAATCTGCTCAATAACATTCCGACGATGTTACGACGGGTCATTCACCACAACGACTCAACGACATGACGAGGCAATATATTCACAAGGAGGTAGCAGAGGTAAGGGGAGGATGGATAAACACTATGCCAAACCTCTGTTTTCCTCCGCTTCCTC
>JAMDCX010000036.1 GCA_023489375.1 Planctomycetota bacterium | reverse complement strand
GCCGGTGTCAAAACCGGCCGCTGCTGTGATCCCGCCCAAATCCGGATGGCTTAGGAGTTGAATTCTGGAGCGGGTGGTGCCTAACCGTGCAAACGTAAGGAGCCGACGGCAACGATGCTCCTAAAGATGGCCCCGACTTGCTAAACCTGCCAGCTTCTTTATGATGAGAACAACCTTCCGTTACGTAACAGAGTAGAAGTACCAGTGCATAGTGACAGATGAAACAAACGGAACAAAAAAAGACGGCTGGGGGAGTGCGAACACAAAATGGAGTGCGCCTTCAGATTTCCGAAGTGAGCCATGGGGCGGAAGTTAGTAATCCCCCTATCGATGACACGAAGGCCTACCCTGTCCAAACTTTTGGCGACTTGGGGCCGGTATCCCCATCCATTCCGCAAAATCGAGCGGACCAGGATGCTGATGGTTCCCCTGAAGCACGACGCCACTTGGCATATATAGAAAAGCTAAATGCCGAAGCCGAAGCCCGCTGGGAAGATCACTTGCGCGTTGATAGTTCGTTAACCCGGGCGTTGGTGAGTTTCCAGGCCAACAAAGCCAGAGCGGTGTATCGCTGGTTTAAATATAAAGAGGGCTTCTCCGCCGCCTTGATTGAGCATTTGCTTAACCGATACCAACCCGCCGGTGGTGTTTTACTGGATCCTTTTGCGGGAAGCGGAACAGCAATGTTTGTCGCAAGCGACCATGGCATGGATGCTGATGGCGTTGAATTGCTGCCAATTGGCCGCACAGTCATCACAACCAAACAGATCGTGGATTCGGGCCTGGAGGCGCAGGATATGGGCCGGCTGAAGCATTGGCGGGATCATCTGCCGTGGCGCACGGGCAGAACCACGGAATCGGTCAATGAGATTAGAATTACACGCGGTGCCTATCCAACAGAAACGCTGGAAGCAATGAAGCGTTTTCTAGCGGCCATTGAATCGGAAAATCAACGGGTAAAGGCCATCTTGCGTTTTGCGTTGTTGTGCATTCTCGAAAGTGTCAGCTACACACGCAAGGACGGCCAATATTTGCGTTGGGATCACCGGTCCGGCAGACATCAGGGGGGGAAAGCTTTTGACAAAGGTGCAATCCTGACTTTCGATCAGGCCATCATTAAAAAACTGGATGAGATACTTAACGACCTGTCGTCAGATGGATTACCGGAAGGGCTGTTTGCCGTTCCGCGCAACAGGGGTGGTATTCGATTGCACGGCGGTTCGTGCCTGGAAATTTTACCGAAACTTAATCCCAGCTTTTATGACTGCCTGATCACGTCCCCACCATATTGTAATCGTTACGACTACACGCGTACCTATGCCCTGGAACTGGCCTTGCTCGGAGTCAATGAGGCGGATATTGCGAAGTTGCGGCAAGAGATGTTAAGTTGTACGGTCGAGAATCGGGCCAAGGACCTTCTGAAAATAAACCCGCTGTGGCAACCAGCCGTTGCCGCCGCGGATCGCCACCACTTGTTGCAGAAAATCCTTGAATATCTCGAATTCCAAAAACAACAAGGCCTGCTTAACAATAACGGCATTCCGCGAATGGTGCGGGGTTATTTTTATGAGATGTCATGCGTTATTTACGAATCCGCCCGGATACTGAAAAGCGGCGCGCCGCTAATGATGGTCAACGACAACGTGCGGTACGCCGGAGCAAGTATTCCTGTGGACATTATCCTATCAGAAATTGCCCAGCAACTGGGATTCATCATTGAACGGATACTTGTCCTCCCCAGCGGTAAGGGAAATAGCAGCCAGCAGATGGGCGCTCACGGTCGCGACGCTTTGCGCAAGTGTGTATATCTGTGGAGAAAGAAATAGCCATGCTCAAGCCATATCTGCGGCATCTCAAGTCCAGCGGCGATCTTAAAACCGCTTATGAGGCGGTACGAGCGGGCTTTGTTGCACTGGCACTGGAAAAGAACCGTCGCGCAACCCCGCACATCGCGGAAGCACAAGCCCTGAGTTCCGCCGCAAGGAAGGCCAAAGCACCGGCTGAATTGCTGAAAATTGCCGATATTCAGGCAGGACTTTTAACCGCGGCAGGCATATCGGACAAGGCCGCTGGATATTTGCGGGAATCCGACAAACGCGAGGCCATAGATGGCCTGATCAAAAACTTTCTCGAACCCGCCGGTGTCAGGTTTGTCGAGGAGCTGGTCTTTCGCTTCCTGCTGATACGCGGCGACACGCTGGGCGGATCCATGCGGAATATCGGTGGGTTCATGGCGCAGAAGAAATTAACGCGCGCACTACTGGCCTACCTGAGGTTGTCCGGCCTGCGTTGCCATTGGCTTCATAAGGATACCGGAAATTGGGTTGGTTTGCCGACTGACAATTCGGACGTGGAGTTATCGCTTCGTGGTCTTTCGTGGCTTGGTACACGAGGCCCAAGGACTCTATTGTACAATATCAACGTACCCCTGGTGAAAAACAACATCGATTTAACATTGCTGAATTTTTCCTTTGACCAATTAAGCCCTGAAATTATCCGCGTGCCAACATGCTATATCGCGCTGGGAGAACTCAAGGGCGGTATCGATCCGGCAGGTGCGGACGAACACTGGAAAACAGCACGTACCGCTTTGGAGCGAATTCACAGAGCCTTCACCAGGAAAAAACTAAAGCCGAACACATTCTTCATCGGCGCTGCCATTGAGGCGAAGATGGCGGCGGAAATATGGGAAATGCTTGAGCGGGGTGAGTTGGAAAACGCCGCGAATCTTACAAGCGATGATCATATCGCATCAGTTGCCAGTTGGCTTTGCAATCTGTAAGCGGCAGGTCAGATTACGGCTGCGGCCGGCGTTAAAATTCCCTCACCCCATTTTCCGCGCAATTTTTATGGCCAGATGGGCCGACTTTTCCGCGTATATCTGCGTGGCATCAAGACTGGCGTGCCCCAGCGTCGCCTGGGCGGCTTCAAGGCCGTGTAACGCCCGCACACGCGTTGCCCAGGCGTGCCGGATCTGGTGGACGTTCCAGTTCGGGAATTCCACCCATTCGCCGCCGCGCCGCCGTATGCGTTCGCAGGCACAGCGGATGCTGCGCGCGATGGCGTGTGTGGTCCAGGCCTTGCCGGGTTAGGCCAATATGGTTAAATAGGTACTATTAATTGCGGACTCGCATAGTCAGGCCTATTTGATGGTGCATCATGGTTGAAGATTGGATTGACGTCCTGCAGCGTGGCACTTATGAGGTTAGAGTTCCTACACTTACTGTTTCTAGCGGCGAAATTGGTACGCTCAATGGGAGCGGGGGAATCAGTTGGAATGCTAATTCGGAGATTCGCATCCAAGCGACGACTTATAGCGAGAATCAAATTGATCCGCTGGTATTTAACAGGACAGTTGTTCCCGGCACATTGATTAGTCATTCCGTGTACCTGCATATTTCCGGTAAAACGGCGGATAATTGGGAAATTGAAACCGCCACGATTCCTCGCTCTGGCCACCACACGCATATGGGCATATCCTATGTCAATTGGGATATAAGCACGGCAAGCCTAACGCTTCAACGCAATACAACTGGGTCACCATGGCAGAGATTCCGCATACTCATGGGTCCAGCTATGCCCGGATGGACTAAACATACCAAAACGCAAGTTGAGAATGATGTTTTTGGCACAGAGTCAGTTAGCCTTGATTGGCTCAGTACTGAATGCAATATCGGCCGTGTTGCGGCTCGGCGACGGTCTGATGAGTGGTTCGAGGTACGAATAATTCCGCCAAATCAAAAACAGGTAATGGATGAGTTTGCTAGCTGCACCGCTGTGGCGACAGCCTTCGGCTTTATTCTTGGCCGTCGTTGCATTATCCGTGGTTACGAACACATCAATGGAAACCATGAAATTCGCAGACTTGATGCTCGTCAGAATGAATTCTCAAAGAATGCTTTATTCGGGCCTATAGGTGGTACAGGATTGGACTATTTGAAAAATGTTGAGAAACTTTTAGGACTTGCCATCAATTTCTTTTTAACCGATTTGGGTAAAAGTGTAGCCCAATACCTACTTTTATGTTGGGATACGGTTGATAATATCTATACAACCCGGCTTGCGATGAGTAGTCTCTGTCTTGAAGGACTCATACGTATGGCCGCGAAGCAGCTTGGTCCTGATCAGCCGCAGATTCTTCCAAGTGATCTCTCGGCTTTTAGCCAGTGGTTAGAGATGAAGCCGGATGGCTTCTCGGAGCAGTTTCTTATTCGTCTGAATGGTCTTAAGTCAATATTTGGAACTCTCAGTGTAAAGGAGATTTTTAGGCACTGGTGCGATCATAAGATTCTCGGGGTAACTCAAGATGACATTGATGCTTGGAGTGATATTCGGAATCCTTCCGCTCACGGTCGGGTGATAACGAGTAATAACCAGGTAGAGCTCCAGACGCATGTTAACCATCATGCTCGTATCCAAAACTTGCTGAACAAAATATTATTACAATTCATGGGATATCAGGGGCAATATATCAATTATGCTCAAACGGGATTTCCATCGGCAGTCTTTCCTTGCCCACCGCCAGATCGTTAACCGAGGCATTTTTTTATCATTATCACCGAGGTCGAAAGAATTCTTGAAGAGGCTAACTTCCTAAGTTGTGTCGGTTCCCACAACAAAATCATCCCCTGCCGAAGCCGCAATGGAAGATTGGGTAATTGCCTTGCACATTGGCTCAAAAAATAGATTACCAAATATCACCCCATTTTCCGTGCGATTTCAATGGCCAGATGGGCCGACTTTTCCGCGTATATCTGCGTGGCATCAAGACTGGCGTGCCCCAGCGTCGCCTGGGCGGCTTCAAGGCCGTGTAACGCCCGCACACGCGTCGCCCAGGCGTGCCGGATCTGGTGAACGTTCCAGTTCGGGAATTCTGCCCATTCGCCGTCGCGCTTTCGGGATGGGGCAATTCCGGCATCATTCCACCGGCTGCACCCGCGCCGGCACAAAATACGCCGGTGCAAAAACCTGCCATAGCTATGATTCCGCCTAAATCCGGATGGCTTAAAAGATGAAATCTGCGGCAGACATTGCTGCTGGTAGTTTTGTCCAGTGGACGCACCAGCTTACAGGCTCCGCGTATGCGAAAGGCAACTTTCGATGGTTCTATCATTCTTCGAGAATAACTCGTTCCCATAGTGCGAGTTCGGCAGCGAACCAATCTACCCAATCGTCGTTGCTGGGACAACCGCGGTCACGCCAATTTTCGAACGCGCGAAAACGTATGCCATCATCGCTAGGAATGCTTTCCATCGCGGATTCTTCCGCCTCTACCCATTGGACCAGCCACTCACCATTTCGCTCGCCGAGTGATTCCCCCGAACGTCTGTTGAGAAGTGGTAGACAGCCGAAAATCTTATGGAATTTCTTTAATAGTTTGGACTCTTCGCTAAAAGTCGCCCACACTGTATCATACATGTTGTTGCGTCTTGGAGGGTTTGACGCCTTTTCTGGTTTACCGCATTGGCCCCAAATAGCCTTCAAGTGATCTGCCAAAGAGCCTTGGTTGTTTCGAACACGTTTAAGAGTTTCACGTTGTTCCAGCCAGTTGATCGATCCAATCTGTTTCCAACGGCACTTTACCTGACATGGAGTAAATTTTTGCTGGCAGCCCCTGTAATTACAGTTATATGATTTTCGTGAACCATGACGGCCTGATGATACGTTGGGTTGCCAACTTTGCACCAACAGCCCGAATCTTTCCTGTAGGCACACAGCTTTACCGGTGTACACGATCCCGTTAAATGCTTCGTAGCTATCCTTGCATGCCGCCTTGGCTTCACGTTCCTTATTGGGTTGGGGGTAGATAGGGTTGTCTACGAAAGCTGCAAGCTGATAAACACCCGGACTTGGCGGGATGCGTTCCTGACAAATATCAATAGGGGTCTGCCAGTCAGTCCATGTATTTCTGTTAGTACCGACAGGTTTAATCTTGGCATTCATTACTGTGGTTTTCCTGCTTAACATGCTTGAAATACTCCCTAGCTGGCTCAACATATTCTTTTATTAAACCACTTCCTCAAATGGTCCACAACCTTTCGACATTGCAGTTGTAGCACCTTTTCGATCTTGTGTTATAAAGCTCACGGCTACTATGCCAGCGATGAGCCCGCAGGACGAATTAACTTTACTTGAAGCCGCCTGCCGGCCTGCAGGGGGCAGCTAACCCCAGATGGAATTGGATGGATGAATGCCCATGTGTGCGAAGTCTATACCTACAAGTGGAGTCATAAACGGCCGCCCGACACCTGAGATAAAGCTGTGGGAGCCGTAGCCGATATCGGACGCTATTTGCCCAGGAACATGCATGGCCAAGCCAAGGACTAAATACATCAGGTCCCCTGCATTTATCCACCATCGCGCAATGCATAATATTTGCTCACCCCAGAGGCAGAAACTTAGGGGTTCCAATAATATCGCGATTTTTGGAGCCTAATCTCAATATCCTAAACCCTCAAATGAAATCAGCCCACAATGTGGTGTCTCTAACGGACACTTACAGTTCCTGGCCGTCGAGATTTTCCGGGCAGCCGACAGAATCAACGGTATAAATGCCGTCGCTTATGGAATGATTGGTGTTGGAAGCCCGCACTGCCAGGAGCCGCCCGGATTTATTGCCACGGCCTGTTTCTGGGACACCAGACCAATCACATTGACATCCATGCAGATCCGATTTATAGTAAATTTATCTCGGAATTTATAAGATTTTGATTTGAGGAGAGGTCCGATGAAAAAATTGCGAACGAATCTGGTTGCCATGGCCATCGGCGTCAGTTCTATGCCGGTTCATATTTGCGGCGCAAGTGGCGACTGCGGGCGTGGCCTATACCGTCACCGATCTGGGCAGTCTGGGCGGATCGATTACAGAAGCGTTTGGAATTAACAACCAAGGCGAAGTTGTTGGCGAGTCCACGACGGCGATCAATCCCAGCAATGGTACCGGCGGGTATAACCAGCCATTTCTATGGAAACCCACCACTCCGAATGGCACCACCGGAACGATGTATAGCTTGGACCCAGGCTATAGTTCTTCATCGTACGTAGGCCAGGGGCTGGCGATCAACGGACTGGGGCAGGTCGCTGGCGTAGAGGGAACCTCTGCGGGATATAAGACTTTTTTATGGACCCCCTCACAGAACAACGGCGTGACCGGAAGCCTGGTAAATTTGAACATCCCGGTCGCCGCAGGCACATGGGTATACGGAATGAATAGCAGCGGCCAAGTGGTGGGGGTGACCGGCAGTGCCGCTTCATCTGAAGCTTTTCTGTGGCAGCCTGATGTAACGAACGGTGCTTCCGGCTCGACACAAGATCTCGGATTTCTGCCGGGAGGAACCACCAGTTGGGCCGGCGGAATAAATGATAACGGCCAAGTGGTGGGAGGCAGTAACAACACCGCTTTTATCTGGACCGCCAGCAGCGGAATGCTGCCATTGACAACTCCGACGGGGGACGGAAGCGCAGGCGAGGAAATAAATAAGGCTGGCGAAGCGGTCGGCTATCTCGTCACTGGCAACACCGTCGGCGGCGCGACCACATATACCTACCATGCCGCAATATGATCGTCCGCAGGGTTACAGGAACTGCCAACCTTGGGTGGGCTGAACAGCGCAGCGATGGATGTCAACAACAGTGGGGATGTGGTCGGATGGAGCCAGACCAGCAATGGAAACACCGACCTTTTCGTGTACGACAACGGCGTGATGACCGATCTCAGTACCCTTACTGGTTACACGTTTGGTAGCGTTTATGGAATCAACGATGCCGGCCAGATAATTGCCGACTACATTGGCGCTTCGAACAATCGTACCGCTTATCTGCTTACCCCGGTCACAACCCCCGAGCCAGCGGCCTTAAGCGTTATGATGCTGGCGCTCGGTGCGATTTTGCTGACGAAACGTCGATTGTGCCGTGACTAAAGAACTGGCAGTGGTCGCAATTTTACCCGAGTTCGGAATAAGACAAATCGTAAATTTGAGTTTCATAAGGTATTACGGTTTTAGTTTATTAAATTTGAGTATCGGGTTTTGGAAATACAAGGGATTCCTGACAATTGGTGAGGCAACTGGCAAAATCGCCGGAAATCCCTGCACATCATCATTTCTTATCCCGAAGCCACGTTAATACATAGGAAAATATGCTATATTTATCGGATTCTCGACATTTACATCGGATGTTCCAGTAAAATCCGGTGCTTCGCATAGCAATATTGCACTGTAAAATCAACGGGTTTTGCGTCTTGTCGGCAGCTTCTTTCTCGTGGCTACTTTTACGCCTCGATGTGGAAGCGCTGCCGGTAAGGCGACTTTCGCCTTTTCTAAAAACCTTTCTACCGAGGCCCGCGGCTGCGGGATGCAATTACACTTCGGATGCCCTTGAATCCGTAATTCCATGGTGCAGAGCGTTTTGAGTTCCTCTATCCCTTCCGGCACTGTGGCATCCATGTCCTGCCACCGCCGGGCTATTTCCTGTACGATTTGGATGGCTTGTATCTTAGACGAAGAGTAACTGGACAAATCAGCGATGGTACGGTGCTTGACCTTGCCGTCCTGGCGATAGGAATCGCGAAGGAGATAGCGAACGTATTTACCGGAATGACATTCATCGACATACTTCGTGACCACAATATAACACAAATAAAATTAAATGCAAGGGCAAAATACAATATTTCCATAAAATTAGTGGCTACACGCAAATGCGAAAAACAACATAAGTCATTGTAAATACATGAGATACTTCAAAAGGCTGTTGAAACATCCGATTAAAACCGGAGTTTAGGCCCGAAAATGTAATTTTAGGGCCTAAACTCCGGCTTAATTTATACACCCGATAACGATCCCACGGATGCCACGGGCGATAGAGTATCAATAATTGCGGCCGAACTGTCTCTTTTCAAATTCTTTCTGAATGATAATGCGCGGCCGGACCAGAATCAACAGTACCACATTATCCTTGGTGGTGGAACGGTTGGTGAACAGGCGATTGACAAAGGGTATCTGCGAAAGTACCGGCACGCCGGCTTCAATGGTGGTTTGGCCGGCCAGCCGTTCCCCGCCCAGCAGCAGCGTCCCGCCATCCGGCACGGACACGGTGGTCTGCACCTCGGTAATCTGCGTATCGGGCAGCTGCACAAAGCCTGGCAGTATAGTGTTAGAACTGGTTTGACCGGTAATGTTGGCGCCGGCGATATTAAAGGTCTGCAAACTTAACAATTGGGACAAGGATGGTTCAATAGTCATGATGACGTACCGATCATTCGATGAAACCGTCGCCTGCACCTGCAAACTCAGACCGGTGGTCAAGGGTGCGACGTCGAGATTGGTCGCAACAGCACCAGCTCCGCCAATGACACCGCTGGTGCCGGCGGTTTGCGTAAAGCTTTCCACGTAGTTCTGAACATCTTCCACCACCATCGTGGCCCGCTGACCATTAAATAATGTCACGCGCGGCGCTTCCAACAGGGTATTGCGCTTGTCGATTTGCGTGGCATTAAGCAACAGCGACAACTGATAATTGGAAAGAATACCGCCGCTGATACTCATCGAAGGCACTTTGTAGTCGGTAGCGATGGAATTGGGAACGCCCGTTGTTTGCGGAGTCGTGTAGGTGGTCGTACCATTGGTAATGGTAACCGGAGTAACGCTGGTCGAGGTGGCGCCGGTGGTGGGGTTAGTCACTGTGGTGGGCGTCCCGATGTTGGAACCAAACATGTTTCCGAATCCCAGGCTCCAGGAGAAACCGAAGTCATTGAGGAAGCCTGTAGTCACATACAGAAAGCGGGTGTCAATGGAGATTTCCACCGAGCGGGTTTCGCGCAATTGCCGCAGCAATCCGGATATTTTTTCCAAAGCACCGGGCGTCTGGGTGATAACCAGCTGGCCGTTAATTTCGCGGATCGAACCGACGGTTCCACCATTATCAATCCATGAACTCCGAGCCACAGTATTTTCAATTAACTGGGTAATTTCCGTAACCATCTGGGCTCTGGTTTTACCCACTGGTTGTCCGGAACCCTGGCCGGAACCGCTGCCAGAGAAAAGATTGGAACTGTTGGAACTGTTGGCGCCGCCGGCACTGCCGCTGCTGATTTGCACGCCGCTGTTACTGCTCTGATTTTGCAGGTTAAAAGCCGGGGCGGTGAAATTGGGGGCTTGCACCAGCAAATCCTGAATATCAAAAACGCGTGTGGTTTTCACCTGCGCCAGCTGATCATTGGTGGAAATAGTCAACACGCCGCCGCTGATGCTGTAGCCCAGCTGCGTGCCCCCGCTGCCCTGGGCCTGTTGCAGAACCAGTGACAACACTTTTTCAAACGGCACATCGCGCAAGGTCAAACTGATGGGCGTATTTTTTTGCACACCGGCGTTGGCCAGAGCATTCCAATTCACAACAATATTGGCTCCGGTCTGCTGCCGCAGCAGATGGACCACGCTGGAGAAAGGTTGTTGATTGACCACAATTTTCGGGACATTACGGGCCAACGCCAGGCGTGCTTCGCGGTCCGCCGGAGATTGGGAACTATGGTGCTCCGCTTCACGCATCCGGCTGAGTTCCGGCCAATCCTGCGGATAAATTTCTAAATTCGGATAAGGAATCATGGATTCCTCATTCTTGACCTCCTGCTCCTGTTCCGCCTGCGAGCGCAAGACGTGGTATTTACTCCAATCATTATATTGAATTTGATCCTGGACCATCTCACGCATGAATAAAGCAGTGTTATCCTGGGGCGAAATAGCAATGACCTCATTGAGTGTATCCAAGGCTTGCTGGTATTGCATCTGCTTGAAATACTCACGAGCCTGCCCCATCAATTGGTTGATCTGCCGCTGCCGGCGCACCGCCAGTTGATGTTCAATTGCCATCTGGCTCTGGGTGACTTCCCGGGCCTGCTTAGCCTGCTGTATGGCCTGTTGCTGTGCCTGTTGCCGCTGAATAATGGCTAACTGCTGATCGGCACGATCTTTCATATCCTTATAGTTGCCGGAAGTCAAAATACCTCGCGCCGCCTCTATGGTGGCCAGGGCGTCGTTAGCGTGGTCAACCGCCTGTGGATACTTACCGGCCTGCATTTCCTGGGTGGACAATTGCAGATCATGATTAAATAAAACTTCAGCGCGCTGGGCTTGAATGGCCTGGTCATAAATTTGCTGCGACAGTAATCCCGGCGACTGTCCCAAGGCCAGTTTCTGAGCGTTACGAAGTCCCATGGCGGCAGCCACATTTTTGGGATTCAGGGCCAGGGCATCATTATACAGAGCTACAGCTTGCTGATAATTCGCATTCCGTAAATCCTGATCCGCCCGCACTACCAAAGCCGAGGAGCGTGCGCGTTCAATTTCCATCAGTGAGGGCTTCATAACCGCCGGGACCGGTACTACCGTTGACGGCGCTACGGCGACCTTTGGAGCTGTAGCCGGCGCGGGAGTCTTAACCGGAGCAACTACTGGCGCCGGTGCGGGCTTTGAAGCGACAGCTGGAGCTGGTGCGGGAGTCGTCACAGCCGGGGCAATGGCGGGAACAGGCGCCACCACCGGCGCGGGGGTGCTGGGAGTCCGTGTGGCGATAGCCTTGCTGACCTGGGCCTGCTGGGCGGCCTTTTCAGTAGCGGCGGCCTGAGCTTGAGTGGTGGCGGCGGCTTTCTGTGCGGCTAAAGCGGCAGCCGCCTCCCGTGCCTGTTGGGCCTGTTGCTCCTGACTTTGTTGCAGCGCCAAGAGCTGTTGCTGGGCGAGTTGCTGCTGGCGGGCCAATTTTTCCGCAGCGGCCTTTTCCTCGGCCGCGTGTTGGGCCTGAAGTTTTTCTTCCGCCAACTGGCGGGCCTGAGCGGCTTTCGCCGCCGCAAGTTTTTGTTGTTCCGCTAATTTGGCGGCGGCGGCAGCCTGGGCCTGCTGCGCATCGCGCTGTTGAGCAAGTTTTTTCGCAACCGCTTCCTGAGCCAGTAATTTTTGCTGGGCCTCTTTCTGTTGCGCCGCCAGTTTGGCGGCCGCAGCCGCTTGAGCCAATTGCTCCGCATGCTGTTGTGCGGATAGTTTTTCCGCAGCGGCTTTTTGTTGTGCCGCCAGTTTTTCCGCAGCCGCCTGTTTCGCCCGAGTTTCAGCCTCTTTTTGCGCCGCCAGCTTCTCTGCAGCCGCGATCTTCTCCTGCTGAGCTTTCTGTGCGGCCAGCAATTTCGCCTGGGCCTGGGCCTTTTGTTGCGCTGCAGCTTGTTCCGCCGTTACCTTAGCTGCGCGTGCAGCCTCGATGGCCTGCACCTGCTCCACGCGACGCTGGGCAATGAGATACTGATAATGGGGAATTACATCAGCCTGATCGCCAAGATTAACACCGGATAGCTGAATTTGATTCAGATCCATCTCGGCCTGATCAAAATTGCCCACCTGATAAGCGTGCACGGCATCCTGTAACAACGATTTCATCTGTGGCACTAACTGCTGCTGCCGTGCTTCGGTCAAGGCCAGATTATCAGCGGCTTCACTTTTGAGTTCCGGTGAAACATCCGGGCGGCTGATGAGATATCGAAATAACTTCGCCGCATGAGCCAGATGCCCATCCTGCAGAGAGGTGGTCGCATTATGGTAGACGGTCAGATCAACGGACATACCGGCCAAACCCGTATCCGCTTCCTGCAGCAGAGTAGCCAACTGTTTCTGTTCCGCAGTGTTAAGTTTAGACGGATCAATGGACAGCAGTACCAGCTTGGCCGTCTGATACTCATGTTGCTGAATTAATCGCAGGCCGCGGTTCAGCAACGTTGAGGCCGGTGAAGCCTGGGCTTCCGCATGGGCGATAGCCAGAGGCAGCAACGGCAGGCTTGCGCCCGCCAGCAAAGCTCCCGCAACACCAAGGGCAAGAATTCTTGAGCGAGTCTGGGTATTCAAAGCACTACTCCTACTTCCGGACAATTACTGTGGAACCAGCACAATGTTATGCCGCGTTCCCGATCAGATATCAAACCAACTAAAATCTTCGGCGCTAACCACCCGCCACTGGATTTCATAAAAAACATCTACCATGTTTCTTACACCCTTTATCATACCGGGTTTATTACACGACGGCCCGCCGATAAACTCACACTATCCTAAAACCGATTTTGTCCTCTTGCAACCACAATCTCTTTTTTTCATCGCCGGGAGTATACACAAGCCGACATACGTCAGGGGTTGGTGTTGGCCCCTGGCGGCAGCGGAGCTCCAATTTGATTACTTAACGCACTGAGTTTCTGCTCCAGTGGATTAGCTTCATCCCACGCGGAATTCCGCAAATGCAGCTTATGCTCCGGACTTTCAATAATCACATTGACGCTCTGGTCGGAAGGCTGCGGAACTGCGTCCACCAGCACATAACCGGTGTTGAAATTCACAACTTCCGGGGCTAGTGTACCATTGCTGGTGATAACCGAGATAGATTCTCTGTTGCCGATGGCCTCGCCCAGACGCACAGTCTGGCTGCCATCCAACCATTGTCCGCGTTTCCATTTGAATAATTGAAACGACACCGACCCGCGATTCGGTTGGGCACCAGTTATGAAGAAATACAAATCCCGGTTCACCACCATTGGTACACTCGGGTCGCTCCATGGAGAAGAAAGCCACTGCACCTGGCGCAAAGCCGGTTTGTTAAGTCGATTGGGGAACGCAAATACCGGGTTATACATAACCACACGAATTTCATAACGATATGTAGCCCCAGGCTTTACATGCGTGTCGTAGAAACGCACCGGGACTTCAGTCATAGCTGTCAGGCTGGCTGGACCGGTGCTGGCATTGGCACTGTTTACGCCCGGTGGGGTAAACCCTTGCGGGAATCCATTAGGCATAGTGGAAAAATTGTTATTACCGGTCGCAGTTTGCCCCGGCAACATCAACGGAGGTAACCGAACCTGTTGCGACTGCTGCGCCTGCACCTGAAACGGTGACGGTGCCGGAGTATTAGGCTGTTGTTGCCGGTGCTGCACGACAGGATGTGGGGTTGGGGTCGGCATGGACGGCATACCGGGAAATCCACCCGGCATGCCCGGCATACCGGGGAATCCACCGGGCATGCCCGGCATACTCGGAGGCGTTATATTCTGTGGCATGGGATGCGGATGTTGCACGTTTTGCGGCGTCGCGATCTGCCGCCGAAATACCTGCTGTATCGGATAAAAAGCCGGATCCAATATTTCGGTTACCATCCCATCCAATTGTCCTAGAAGCGTAAAACGCTGACGATAGGTCATGGCATTGAAATTTAATTTGGGCAGCGGTTCCAGATATAACCCCTGAATTTTACGCCATGCCGACCAGCGGCCATCGGGTAAAAGTCGCTGGCGCCGCACCTGAACTCGATAAAACGCAGTAATACGGTATGGCAGCGGCAACGCGGCCTGGTCCGCGGTAAGCTTGATGTCCTGCGCCGCAAGGCTTTGCATCCATTTAGCCATGGGAAAATTAGTTTTTACCGTCACCCAGAACAAACCATGAGTGGTCATTGAACTGGTAATATTGGGATTGTTAGGATTGTTAAAATTACGCATGAAGTTCAATGGATTTACCGTAGGATTGACATTCATATTACCGTTACCACTGCCGGGGCCATTGGTCGGCGCCGGCAGATACACCACCGCCTGATGTTGATGAACCTTCGGCGATGGCAATGCCGGTACGGATGGCGCCATGAATATCAAACCACGGGCCTGCATGCCCGCTCCGGAAGTTAAAGCCAGCGGCGTATTGTACGGACCAATATTTTCATTACGGATCGCTACCGCCGTGCCAGGCAACGGACTGGTTTGTCTGGCAACGAGTTTTTTTACATAATTCGGCAGTGGCCCGATATTAATCGGACGATTTTTCGCATTTTGAATAGCGGCTTCCAGCAAACGAACCTGAGAAATGATTTCCGCCCCAACGTCGGACGGGCTTACGAACGCCCCTGGTTGCACAGGTGATGGCACCTGATCAGGTTCAAAAGCAAAATTCCTGTAAATCAACCAGAAGGCGAAAAGCAGACCGATTCCCACAATCAGCTTTTCGATATGGCGTTCCAACGGATTAATATTTTTCATGGTTAATCACCAGGTTCCGTTCTCAAAATCATACCACATCAAGGTTGTACCGCCGACGCCCCCGACAGGCTTAGGCGAGCGCGATACGCCACCGGCATCAA
Organism: Planctomycetota bacterium; assembly: GCA_023489375.1. Classification (GTDB taxonomy): domain Bacteria; phylum Planctomycetota; class Phycisphaerae; order WQYP01; family WQYP01; genus JAMDCX01. Next base: position 10,506 of record JAMDCX010000036.1, on the reverse strand, counting down.
AGGCTTATTCCATTGGGTGCAAAATAAAACTTCCAGCAACATATTCACCCGCACCACCGGCACTTTCCCATAAACAAAACCCTGCGTAATAGCGCCAATTGGATCTACCGTCATCATATTCATTTGCAGAACAGTATAGCCATTATTCTGACGATAGATCTGATTAATAAAATCATTGATCTTATCCGCTTCCACCACCGCACTGACCGCCACCAGTGCAATCTGATGTTTCGCATTGCTGAAGTGATTGGTCAGCATGGCTCCAGTATTCTTCCCTGGCGTGGTAATACTATTATTCTGCGACATACCTGGTATACCTGGCATAACCGGCATTCCCGGCATACCTGGCATACCACCGGGAAAACCACCCGGAAAACCAGTCGGGGTCATGGCGTTGCCGGGAGTGCTGGCCGCGGGCTTGGCGCCTAAAAACAAATCTCCATCCGGTACCAGTACCGGTCCGACTCCAGTACTCTGCGTTTGGGCCTGACCGGTCAAAACCGCGGAAGCATCATTTCCGATGGTGATATGAATCAACCGTTTTACCGGAGACATACTGACATTCGGGCTGCCTTGATTGGTGGCGTTAATGGCATTGACAATATCATTTTGTATCCAGGAATCCACAAAAGCTTCATAAATTTGCGTGGCGCTGGGAAGATGGTGACTAAAAACAAAATTACGCTCCTGGAAACTTGCCGGATCCGCATAAACTTTACATTTGGCGGCCGCGAGAAAAACCTGCCGCCGGGTAATGGCATCCAGAATTTTTCTTTGTTCACCCGTGCTGGCGCTGCTACCGCTGCGAAAACCCTGCGGCATAACTTCCTGAAGCTGTTTCATACGCGCCCGCACCAGATTGCTTATCAGCCTGGAACTTGGCGGCATACCGGCATCCAGGCGCGTTAAAAAACAGTAGCGATAATTTGGGTCATGGACGAATAAGCGGCGATATTCCCGTCGGAACGTGCGGCGGGTCGTTAAATACCGCGGGGGGTTTGGCAGCATCCCCGCCATGGGAATACCCGCCAGGAGGGGAATTTCCTGATGCCGGGCATCTTTTACCATCTGCCCCTGGGCATTGAATTCCACGCGCCCCCAGGCATTGAGCGTAACATATTCCCGTCCCACCATCGTGGATTGCGATTCAATATATTTCTGCACCTTCAGGCGAGCCTGTATGATAGGTGGAGTCACCGGTCCGGTAAAACGCTTTTGGCCGGGAATATGCAGGGAAGTCATACGGAGGCTCTGCGCTACTTGCGCCTGGGCCAGCTCGGAAGTCATCTTGGCGCGAAGTCTGTTTCCCATGGACCGCAGCGGGTAAAATAGCACCACTATCGACGCCAAAATGACTATGCCACATAAAATTGGTATCAGATTGGCTTTAATAAATTTCATCCAGACCTCCGGCCCGTGGTATCAATCCGACGCTCAATTCGCCCACCGGACGCTTATGCGCCAACAACCCGTTCCCAACCCCAGAGAAAATCGCGCCGCATTTAACCTGATCATACCGTTATCATTGCACATACACATTCACAATCATCTGAAACGCCGTGGCATTGTTTAACGACGCCTTGGTATCAGGGTCGATGGCGCCATGGATGGCACCCGAACTCTGGCTGCCGAAATTTATGCCCATACCCGGCGATGCCCCGAACTGTGGCATACCAGGCATACGAAATCCTTCCGGACCTCCGGGCATTCCCGGCATGCCAGGTGTACCCGGCATGCCAGGCATACCGCCGGGAAAGGCTGGCATATTATTTTGCGGCATAACATTTTGATTCATATTCGGTGCTAACTTTTTCTCAGCGCTTTTAGGTAGAAATTGCGGCAGGAACACTCCGGAGAAACGCCCAAGGACTGATCCCCACGGCACAAATCCCAAACCTCCGGAATTAGCGCCACCGCCGCCGCCGCCCATTAGATTACCAATGCGGGCGGTCGCCAGAGAACCTTTCACGATAGTCATGACAAAAGGTTTGTGGGCCGCCGCGCCGCCGAATTTTTCAATCCGGTCTTGAAAGTCCTGCAGAATTCTTCCCCAGCTGCGAAATGGGGTATAACCGCTTATAACCAGTTGAAAACCACCACCCGTGGGAACACTCGCAGCGGCTTTGCCCACACCGGACGCCGGAGTACGTGCGGCCAAAACCGGCGCGACTTGCGCATTATTGCCGGTGGTCATTTGATTGGATAAGACCGGTTCATACGTTGAAGTCACCGATTGCAGAACGATTTTCCACGTGTCGGGATTTTTCACATCCGCTGGTTTTTTAGTCATCGCCTGCGGCAGGGATTGAAAAAGCGTCTGCACGATTTCCGGCCAAATTTCCCGCTTCTTTCCCAGGGCCAGATAATAATTGATCTTGGCTACATCCGACTGATAGGTATTGCTGATGGAATTATATTGATTACGCAATGATGATTCATGCAGTATCTTAACTTTAGCGGTCCGCAGTTCCGGCGTATGAATGCTGGCCTGTAACGCGGAGGCATCCATGGAATAACGTGCCGCGGATATTGCCGCGCCAATCACGAACAGCGCTGCCGTCGCCGCGAACCAGGGATATTTTTTCCGCCAGATCATCTGGCGGGCTATTTCCAGCGGCAGCAAATTGGTGTTGATGGCGGCCAGACCGATTCCCTGCAACGCTAATCCATACGCAGCCGTCATGCCCAGCGCCTGATCGCTTAATCCGGCGGCCATCTTGGCGTCCTCAACTTCAATTTTGGCGAATCCGTCCAGCCGGGCTACTTCCATGCCCAGATATTGCTGGAGATATTTTTGCAGGTTCGAGAGGCGGAAAGGATTACCCATGCCGATGACCTGTTCCACCCGGCTTTCCCGATGTGAACTGTTGTAATATCCGATGGAGCGCTGAATTTCCGCCACAACATCGGCGAAGGTCGGGCGCATGGCCTGAAATATCTGCCGCGCGTATTTGCTGGTAGCCGCATTCTTTTTGAGTGCTTCGGCTTTGGTAAAAGCAAAACGGAAACTTTTGGCCAGGGATTCCGTAAAACTATTGCCGCCGAGATTAATGTTGCGCAGCCACAATTTCCCCTGATCTACGACGATAAGGTCGGTATGCTCGGCGCCGACATCCAGGAAGATTGTTCCTTTGTTCAGGCCCTTCCCCTCAAAAGCCACCGCATTATACACGGCCAGCGGTACCAGTTGCAGCCCGTGAACAGTAATGCCCAGGGCTTGAAAATCAGCCAGAATAGCGCCAACGAGATCAGTCTTGATGGCGAAAATACCAATTTCCACATCCGGACTGTCCGGATTATGGAAACTGTGATAATCCCAAATCACCTGATCCAGGGGAAATGGAATTTGTTGAATCGCCTCGAAGCGGACAATTTCCGGAATTTTACGCGGTTCGACCGGGGGCAATTTAACAAAGCGCGAAAAGCTCGCGGCGCCCGGTGCCCCTATGTATACCTGCTCTCCGTGCAGCGAATAGCGCTCCAGAAAGTGCCCCAGACTTTCGCGTATGATTTCCCGACGATCTATATCCGGCGCACTGAGAAAATGGCTATGTTCAATGATCTCCATCGCCTCAAGAAATACCTTCTCGCCGTCACGGCGAAGCTTAATAGCTTTGATCGCCGTCGTCCCGACATCGATACCCCATGCTGCTGATTGTGACTTGGCCATGAAGACCTCCGGCACGCGCCGCTGCAAATCCGCACCAACGGCTGAACCCGACATGATTCAGCCATTGCCTATATCTTACGCCGAGCCACGGCTCAACGAAAGTCTGCTCCGCCTCACCATCCAAATGTGAATCAGGGAACGCCACCCCCGAAACCAAACAAACAACCCGCAGCGCGGCCGGAACTTTATTCCTGCATGTCGCGCGGGCTTATTTCAGGAATCTTAATAAAACCCAGAAGCGACAATTCGTCAAGCCGGAAGAAGATTGTACTTTCCGGCGAAGGTACTCATTTATCGGGACTCTGTAGACTTTATTAAATAACTGCCGGTGTTTCCTGGCGAACCCGGAGGCTATTTTGCCGGCATAGCAGTCTGGCGGAACATAGGTGGTGGACTGCTGAAATTTCTTGTCTTTAGCACGTTTTACGTATGACCGCCGATGGTGCAATCCGTTGCGCAACGGCGGACAACCTGTCCCGGTCACCTGCATAGCCATGCGGTGGTCTGCGTCCGATTCTGAATAAATCTCCGCCATGCGAAGATTACGGTTTAGCCGACGGCGTGGTGTCGTTTCGAATCTGCACCAAGCGTATACTGGTTTCACAAGCAGACTCGTACCGGAATTTAGCCTTGAACATGCCGGCTCCAACGTGTACTTTTTTTCTGGCAACCGGGGTCGTGATATTATCGACCATTATGCTACAATAAGCCTATGAATTTAAACCGTTCGGTATGTATGTTGTTTATTACGCTGATGGTCGCCTTGGCCGGTTGTCACTCGTCCATTGTACCTCTGCGCCCCGCCGCGATTGGTCCACCCTGGGCGCGGCGTCTGGCTCCCGCATCGGCACGCGGCAGTCGGCAACCAGCATCCGTTGCCACCAGCCCCAGCGCAGCACATCCGGTTGGCCCATCCAATTCCACATGGTTTGCCAATGCCGCCAATGGCACCACACGGACCATCGCCCTTACCCATTATCGCAATATATGGAGGCACACGATACATCTACTTATCAACATGGGATATCATATCCAGTGGGCCAGTTATCGTCTGGGGGTTATCACCACCCGGTACCGCACCGGGCCGGAAATTCTGCAATGGTGGCGGCCCGATGCCACAACTTTTCCGGAACTCATGGAGGGAACCATCAACACCTTTCGAAGAATTGTACGGGTAGTTATTACCCGCAACCGGGCACCGCACACTTTTGCCGTTACGGTAGAGGTATTGGTGCAACGCCGCGAAAATCCGTCAGGGGCAGTAGGTCCGGTGGCGTTTTTTGGATCCTCCGCTTTTGGTAACAATCCGTTGCCCATACAATCCCACGCCCCCGGCACTTTTGCCCACCAATCATACTGGATGCGCATAGGTCATGATCCGGCCCTGGAAAAAAAAATTCTCCGCCACTTGTTCCGCAAGCTGTAAATTGAGATTAACGCAGTTTGCTTTTTCGTAATCGTTCAGCCCGCGGATGTACCGCATTCATAAGCACGGTCACGGATTGCTACCATGTCCCCTGCGGGCAACGCGGCACTATCGCCCGGTGATATTCCACAGTTACTGATGGAAACAAAATAGTGGTTTTACGCACTTCGCCATGAACGGTTACTATTTTCCGTCGGGAGCTGATCACCGCACCGCCGCCACAATCACCGGCGTGGACGTTTGTGCGCCACGCGATAAAAAAGCTCCGGCGATTCCACATGCCGCCGGGCTAATTCAACATAGTGCTGATTATTATTGTGCATTTCTGTAAGCTCCTCCGTGCGTACAGGGCGTACAATTTTTGCCGGAACTCCCATAACCGTTTGTCCGTCGGGTATCACCATACCCGGTGCGACCACTGCCCCAGCGGCAATAATGCAGTTCTTCCCCACCACTACGCCACCGAGTATTACGGCTTTCATTCCGATTAATGTTCCTTCGCCCACGCTGATACCATGTACTACCGCGCTGTGACCAATGGTAACGCGGTCGCCAATAACCAGCGGCTGACTGTCATCGCAGTGGAGCACTGAATTATCCTGCACATTCACCGCGCTGCCCAATGTGATTGGTGCTACATCACCGCGTATGATAGCGCCAAACCAGATACTACAATTTTCCCCCAGCGTTACGTCACCGCATATTACGGCATTAGTAGCCTGCCAATGTTGACCTGTTCGTTGCATTCGGGCATTACTTATATAAGTACTCATAATGCCATTGTATGCTCTATTACCCGATTTTGTACAAACTTGATGCCTAATCATGCTTTATTATGAGTCAATAATTGAGGACTTGTCGGCTGCGTACCGCCCTGTACAGGACCATTTGTGTTTCCCGTCCAAGTGGGACCATCAAACACTGTGGGTATATGTGGATACGCCCCATCGGACAATGGCACCTGCCAGGCCGCTGTTAATATATGGATCGATAAAAACTAACAGTTCAGGGAACCGGGGAATGAATCGTTCAGGATATATTGTTTTTTCGACAGTAAATTGTTATAATACAATAAACATAGGGTGGGTGGCTGTCGTATAATCCAATGTTGGAGCGTCGGCAGGAAGTTGTGGGCGTATTCCGCATCGGCCAAGATGGAAGTGCGACAGTGACCGATAATAATGCGGAATCCGCCCAATAAATCGGAAAGGTGAAATAATTATGAAAACCCACAAGGAATTAACCATGAGTGCGCATCACAAGAAACCCCGCAGTGCGGGTATTTCCGTGTTGATTTACGAGCGGCCGTTACATCCGGAGCTGGTCTCCGCCCATATCCGACGGACACGCCTCGTTGGAGAATTTGATGTTAACATCTGGCTGCTCAATAATGGGGGGCATTTGCTGGCGATAACCGGTCCGCAGACAATCTGTGAACTTTGTTGTTTTCCCAGTAAAACATTGCCGGATCGCGGGCTGCTGCAACGCATTCCCTGCAAAGGTGATAAGCTTTATGATGTCGCGATGGGCGATAGCCATCATTATTATCTGGCGATCAATGAAGAACACGTCACCGATACGCTTTATGAAAATTCTGTGGCGGAATTACTGCGCATCGCGGAAGAACAAGCCGGCGTAGTAGCACAACGGAAAAATGAACTTGATGAAACGGAAGGGTTATCTGTAGTAGTGACCCAACTGCATCGCCGGGCGGTACATATTGAAAGCTTTCATCTGCTTCGCCACGCCCATGTTCTCGTACGAACTCAATCGGTTATTGAACCCAGCCGGTAAGCCGCCATCCGGCCTGAATACACGGTTTCTCCCGCTAAAGAATGGGACCGTAATAACTTCCCAAGTGGCATTACCATTGAATACTCCACCACCGGCAAAGCCGGTGGCTATATGTCGGATGGTGCCACGGAATCCGCGTACTAATCGGTGTAACGACTATTTGGAAGTTATTATGCGTTAAGTTCCTAAAGAGCTTTTGTCTGATGTTGTGAGTTGACCAAATCGGACGGCTGGTAATTATTACTCCATTTGAGTCTCTTTGCTGAAAATATCGCGCCCCATGGTCAACATTTTCGGATGTTGTCCAGAATTGACATAAGCAGGCAAAGAAACTCCGCTATCCATTCTGAAAAGATTTGATGTAATCGTTCACAAAGGGCAACTGGGCAGGCTGGAAGCCTGCACCACAAGGGATTCCCACCCTTTGGGCTATGTCAAAACCGCGGTAATCCTGGCCCGTCGACATGACCGTGAACGATTACAAATTGTATATCCACCTGTCTGTATAAGTATGGTATATACCAGTGAACCGGTCCATAAAAAAAGAGCCGCTCCGAAGAGCGGCCCTTTGAATTCACCATATTTATTCATTTCGGAGATAAACTTATTTAATAAAGAGCATCTCACGATAAGTTGGCAGTGGCCAAAGGTCGTCGGAAACCAGGGTTTCCAGATAGTCCCCTGCGCTACGCACCGCATTCATCGCCGGAATCAGTTTTTCCAGAGAATACTTGGCGTGGGCCAGCGTATCGCCAGTAACATGATGTTCCGAAAGCTCATTGAGCTTATCAGTCTTTTTCCGCAGGTCGCTGATGGAATTGGAGAGATCGGAGAGCAACTTTTCCTGCTCCGTTAAGGCCGCTGCCGCCACACCGGCGGACTTGGCGGCAGCAATGGAGTTGGCGACATTCTTCTGATATTCAAAAGCCGCTGGAATAATCATGGTCTTGGCAATCAGACTGGTCATCTGTACTTCGATGTTAATCGTTTTGACATATTTTTCAAGATAGATTTCATAACGGCTGCGAACTTCCCGTTCGGTGAATACCTTGTACTTGTCAAACAGGGCTATAGCTTCTTTGGTAATCAGATGCGGCACCGCATCAACCGTGGACCTTAGATTGGGCAAGCCACGTTTAGCGGCTTCCGTATGCCAGGTTTCGGCGTAATTATTACCGTTGAAAATAACCGCTTTATTTTCTTTGATAATTGCGGCAAGCAGCTGCTGCACTGACTTGTTGAAGTCCTTGCCGGCTTTGAGATCAGATTCCAGCTTCGTGGCAATATAGTCCAGCGATTCGGCTACAATGGTGTTCAGCACCGTATTGGGCGTAGCGATGGACTGCCCCGAGGATACCGCGCGAAATTCAAATTTGTTTCCGGTAAAAGCGAACGGCGAAGTCCGGTTGCGATCCCCAGCGTCCCGCGCCAGTTTAGGCAGCACAGTCACACCAACTTCCAGATGACCGCCTTTCTTGGTACTCTTGGCACCGCCATCTTCAATCTGGGTAATAATATCCTGCAGCTGGTCGCCAAGATATACGGATATAATCGCGGGAGGCGCTTCGTTAGCACCCAGGCGATGATCGTTACCGGCGGACGCAATGGCCACCCGCAAAAGCGCGGCATGCTTATTGACCGCACGGATTACGGCGGCGCAGAACACCAGAAACTGAGCGTTGTCATGTGGAGTTTCGCCGGGGTTCAACAGATTCTCACCGGTATCTGTGGACATGGACCAATTGTTGTGCTTACCGGAACCATTGACACCGGCAAAAGGTTTTTCATGCAACAGGCAGGCCAAACCATATTTTTCGGCCACGCGACGCAACGTTTCCATGGTCAGCATTTGATGATCATGGGCCAGGTTACTATTTTCAAAAATCGGCGCAATTTCGTATTGCGAAGGGGCCACTTCATTATGGCGGGTCTTGACCGGAACACCAAGTTTATACAGCTCCTGTTCCGCTTCCAGCATGCAGGCCAGAACGCGCTCGGGAATACTGCCGAAATAATGGTCTTCCATTTCCTGCCCCTTGGGCGGTTTGGCGCCAAAGAGGGTACGACCGGCATTGATCAAATCCGGACGGGCAAAATAAAAGTTGCGGTCAATAAGGAAATATTCCTGTTCCGGCCCCACCGTGGTAAACACCTTGGTGGCGGTGGTGTTGCCAAAAAGTTTCAAAACCCGCAAGGCCTGCTGGGATAACGCCTCCATGGAACGCAGAAGGGGCGTCTTTTCATCCAGAGCCTCACCGGTCCAGGAAACAAAAGCGGTTGGAATTACCAGCGCTGTGCCATTGGGATTCTCTAAAATATAGGCCGGGCTGGTGGGGTCCCAGGCGGTGTAACCACGGGCTTCAAATGTAGCCCGAATTCCACCGGAGGGAAAGGACGAAGCGTCCGGCTCGCCCTGCACCAGTTCTTTGCCGGAGAATTCCAGCATAGCGTCACCATCATCGGTGGGAGCCACGAAACTGTCATGTTTTTCAGCGGTCACACCGGTCAATGGATGAAAAATGTGGGTGTAATGGGTAGCACCTTTTTCGACCGCCCAATCGCGCATAGCCGCAGCTACCACATCGGCTATGGATGGGTCCAGGGGCAGACCTTTTTTGATGGTCTGATGGAGCTTCTTAAATACGGCCTTGGGCAGACGCGCTCGCTGAACTTCTTCATTGAAAACATTACTGGCGAAAATTTCCTTCACGCTCTTTTCCTTAAAATTGATGCGTGGAGGAACCGTCCGGAAATTGGTTAATGCGACGATGGCCGCATGACGCGCTGTTGATGCACCCATAACAGAGAGACTCCTATAAAAACTCTTCACTATCCGCCTGCAACATAAAAGCGGCTTTATGTCGGGCAAGGCGATCATTTTACCCAACACCGCAAAACTGGCAAATATAAAATCAAGCCCCAAAATTCGGACAACAGCCTCGCCCCCATACACGCCTTGTAATCCGTTGGCACGATCAGCAAATTTTAATCATCTTCAACCGGTCGTTCCAGCTGCCTTCCAAAACTCGTAATTCCGCAATTCACGGAATTTATAACGCCATCTAATGCCACCCGGGGCATTAGCATAACCAGACACAAGACTATATTGCAAGTTACGTGCCGGGTGCAAAAACATGTCAGGCATACCCATTCTCTGCCTTATTTCAATGCAGAATAAAAATAAAACGCTTTTCTTCGCACGGTTATTAGGCAACCAACGGATAATATAGAAACCATATACGCTGCAACAACGCTCCGTACCTATCACAACATTAATATGTAACCGTTCACGAAGGGGCGACTGGGCAGGCTGGAAGCCTGCAACATAAGGGATCCCCACCCTTTGGGCTATGTCAAAATCGCGGTAATTCTGGCTAGCTTAACTTCCCCCTCGCTGTAATAAAAACCTTGATTTTCAGCCTTTTCACCGTCATATACTTGCTACATTTAGCCCAATGCCCAGGCCGCCAAAGCTCTGGGCTTCGGATTATTCCAGAGTCTCCAAGTCCACCAATTCCTTGCCCTGTAAGGCTTGGGCAATAAGTTCGCGTATAGGAGGCGGCAGGTGTGTGACATTACAAATGGTGCGTGATCGCGGCCCCTGTGGGGTGCGGAA
>JAMDCX010000103.1 GCA_023489375.1 Planctomycetota bacterium | reverse complement strand
AGGCGTGACAGAGCACTAGATAAAAACATGATCGCATCCATACAGACTCCATCAGTGTGAAGATTTTGGATTGTAAGCTGTCTATAATGATTGTTGTTTAATCCGGAGCGGTCCGGATGTATGTCCTGATGTGGAGTTTTAATATGGCGACGATGCGCGCGGTTCAAGTTTCCAGAGCCAAGGGAGCCTTCGAGTTGGTGCAGCGGCCTGTACCGGAACCCGGAATGCGGGATATCAGGCTTAAAATTGAAGCGTGCGGCGTATGCCACAGCGATATGTTTATCAAAGAAGGATTGTTTCCGGGTATCCGTTATCCACGTATTCCGGGCCATGAAATTATTGGTACGATTGATGCTGTTGGAGCGTCGGTCAAAACATTTCGTCTGGGACAGCGAGTTGGTGTGGGTTGGCATGGCGGGCATTGTTTTGTCTGCGATGCGTGCCGCCGGGGAGATTTTATTCATTGTAATAAGGAACAGATTGCCGGTATAAGTTATGACGGCGGTTATGCGGAATATTGTGTTGTTCCGCAGGAGGCTGCCGCTCTGGTCCCTGAAAATCTGGATCCCGGCAATTCCGCTCCCTTAATGTGTGCGGGCGTGACCACTTTCAACGCCCTGCGCAACAGCGGCGCGCGATCCGGTGATGTAGTGGCCATACAGGGCCTGGGCGGCCTGGGCCATCTGGGAGTGCAGTTTGCGCGGGCGATGGGATTTCATACGGTGGCTATTTCTGGTTCCAGTGCCAAGCGTGAATTGGCGGCCAAACTTGGAGCGCATGAATATGTTGATACTTCCAAAGAGTCGCCGGCTCAGGCCTTGCAAAAATGGGGCGGCGCGCACGTTATTTTGGCCACAGCTCCGGACAGCAAATCCATGCAACCTCTGATTGCGGCTTTGGGAACTGGCGGACGACTGGTAGTAGTGGGAGTAGGCACGGACACACTGCCTATTTTACCGCTGCAACTGATTGGCGCAACTAAATCAATTTCCGGCTGGCCATCGGGAACCGCGATGGATTCACAGGATACAATGAATTTTGCGGCCTTGACGGGTATTCAAGTGATGGTGGAAAAATTCCCACTGGAGAGGGCCGCGGAGGCGTATGACCAGATGATGGCCAACAAAGTGCGATTCCGGGCGGTGCTGGTGATGTAAAAACAGTCCACCGGCTTGCTACGGTGGACTTAATAGCAGTCGAATCGCCACCTTCGTGAACGGTTACACGTTGGTTTTGCAGTTTTTATCCGTCCCGTCCTGAGCCTTTACTTTATTGCGGATTTCCACCCTGATCGCCCTGCATGGCCTGCATTTCCATCATCATTACCAGTGGCAGTAAGGCATGAATCCGCATGGAAAGTTGCTCCAGATTATCCATAGGCATGCGCCATTGGCCGGTTAGGGTATTGTTCATGACTGCTACGCTGATGGACATCGGTGTGGTGGCTGGCATCTGCAGCATGGGGCTGTTCATCTTGGCCATAGCTTTGACGCGCTGCGTCAAGGCGGCAATCACGGGGGACCAATCTTGATACATAACCATTGATGAATTATTGAGGATATGTTTCTCCGCCGCAACGATCTGCGGGTTGGATTCCAGTTGATCCGATCCCGTCGCGGATGCGTGAACTGTATCCGCGATGAGTTTATGGCTGCAGTTTCCGCCAACAATCAGTTGCTGATCATTGTTGCCGATAAAATATGTTTGGCTGGCAACACCCATCAGAGCCTGTTGCATTTTCATGGCCGCACGTATCGCATGGGCTTCCTCATTACCTGTGGCAGGCGGTATCATGGATTGTTTAATAACCGTAAAGGGTACGGCCGCAATTGTAACTGCATGTGGTTCCACCGTGGTGCGGTAGCGCAAAGCCGTTCCCATGTTAAATTGAAACTTGGTAAGCCAACGGGTTTCACTTATCAGCAAGTGCCGCATCAATGCGGCCATGACTGCGGGGTGCTGCGATGACATCAACCCTACGGATGACATGATAGGCCCGGTTGTATGGGACGATACATTCACCAGTGTATTACCAAGCGAGCCTGATTTCAGCAATGCGGCAACTTGTTGCAGCATTTTGGAAAACGGATGGTTTACGGCCTGTCCGGGTGTGGAGTCTTTAGCCGCTCCAATCGCCCATTGTTCCAGAAGTGTGGCGGCCAGATGGCCATTAATATTGCAGGCGGCAGCTTCCGCAAAATGCGTGGAATTGGGTAGACCTCGCAAAGGTTTGACCGGCAGCGGCCGCAGGCAATCCAGCACTTGCGCCATGTGTGAATTCGCTTTTTCATCTGAAACCATGGAGATGCTGATGGCCGCCCGTGAAATACGCAGTGCCAGCAGGGCGGAATGAGTGTCTTTTACCAGACGAAGACCAATTTGTTTGGCGATGGTTTTCAATTCTGATCCGCGGCCGCTTTCGCCCGTGGCACCGGTCGCGGCCATGTTGCCATGACCGGATTTGGCCAGAGCCAGTTCGATCGGCTTACGAATGGCTGGAACATTCAGCAGGACACAGACATCCGAGCTTGCCGCCAGCGGCTGCTCAGATGCGGTCAGCATTGGTGTTAAAGCGGCGTTGACGGATTTGAACTGCAATAAGGCACTACGATTGTGTGATACCATAATACAGTGGTGGCCGGCCATGGCATAAATATCCCGGCCATTTGCGGATTGTCCATGAGCCAGACCATCGGCACCGGTGGAAAAATTCATATTGGTGATAGCCGCCTTAGGATGCTGCGTGGGCAAAATCATGACGGAATACGAGGTGCGGCCGTTAATTCCAGTGGCAATTTCGGCAATGGCGGCGGTACCGTGCGCGTCAAGTCCACGCGGCAGATTCATTTTTTTTTCAATGCTTCGCAACGAGGGCGGTAAGACGGGAATTTTCAGTTTTTGCGCCAGACGTGCGATCTTTTTATCCAAGGCCCCCATATCATGAATAATCACTACAGCCTGAGCGTCGGCGGGAATGCGGGCAAGCAAGCGCGCATCCGCGGTCGCATTATGGGCGGAGGAATCCGCGGCCAGAACATGACCACTGGTCAGTAACATGCACGCCAAAGCGGCGGCAATAAGAGAATGCTTATATAGATGCATATTCAATGTCTCCTGAAATTAAGGGAACTCAAAAAAAATATATCGCAATAGCGCGCTGGCGAAACCTTTGACCATATTGCCACACACATAAGCAATGTAACGCCCGATTCTACAGCGCGGTAATCGCCTCATCCCGGCATTACCCACGTCCCATCGCTGGTAACAAACAATCATTTTATCTGCGCTACGCCATTTTCGCCAATCGCCGGTGTTTATGAAATTCTTTCCCGGTTAGTATTGGTATTCCCATTCTTATCGGCGGCACGAACCGCGCCAATAAAGGCGCTTATCTTCACAGGATCTTTTATTCCCGGTTGTCTTGGGTACTCTACACCACTGGACACATCCACCGCCCAGGGACGCAGAGCGCTTAATACTTCCGCAATATTGGCTGGCGTTAAACCACCGGCCAATATGACTGGCGGAAGTCCACGTAATTCACCGGTGTTTCTGGTTTGAGCCAATAAGGCCATATCCATTCGTGTGCCGGTTCCGCCATGGCCCCGCGTTGAAAATGCATCCAGCAGGACCGCTGCGGCGGTAAATGGGTTGGCTTTCAATACCGTCGACAGCGTCTGCCAATCATTACGTCGCGCGATATGAAATACCGGCCAATACTTAATCTGTGGTACTGATAACAGCCTTGTATTCACTAAATTGCCATAAAGCTGAAATATTCGCACGCCAAACGCCTGTGCCAATTCGTCGGCTACGGCGTATCCTTCCGGCGTGCTTAAATCCACCAGCGCCACAGAGTGCTCAGGCGCACCCGGAAGGGCGGCAAGAATTTGGCCGGCTTGTTGGACCGTAATTTTCCGCGGGCCGGCATACAGATTCAGGCCGATAAAATCCGCCCCGGCCTCCAACGCCGCCACCGCGTCTTGAATCCGTGTAATACCGCAGATTTTTATTTTCAACTTTGTCATATCTGTGCCACCATCTGTCATATAGCCACCGGCTTTTCCGGTGGTGGAGTATTCAATAGGTAAGGCCAATCGGGAATTTAGTACGGTCCTATTTCTTACAGCATCGGGAGAAATATCTCCGGTTAAAAAGATTCTCCGCCACAGTCTTCAGCATGACTTAATAGTGCGGAATCCGCAAGGCCACCTGCAATAATACATTGACCTGTATTCCCGCTGCGATGTCATCAAGCAGAATGCCCCACCCGGCGGGCAGGTGTTCCAACTGCCGACATGGTGGAACTTTGAGCGTATCAAAAAGACGAAAAAGAATGTACACGGCGGCGCTGGCCAGCCAGGCGTGCCAAAGGTTACTTAGTGCGATTCTCGGCAGGGGCAAAAATAGACACGCGATCCAATAACCACAATACTCATCAAGAACCACGGGGCCGGGGTCTTCACGGCCAAAATACCTTATGGCCCATGGCGAGAGTTGCACGGTTAAAATGCCCGCGATCATGGCTCCAAACAGGCACACCATAGAGCGCCAGGGATCCGCCACTCTGGCCCATAATAGTATCCAGAAAACTATCGCCGGCCCCAGAGTTCCCCAACTGCCCGGCGCAGGTTTTAGTAAACCCAGCCCGCCGCCGGTGATCACCCATTTGCGCCAGGAGGATCGTTTGGGACCGGAACTCATCGCATTATGGGCCGCCGTTGCCTCCGCTGGTACATTTTGTTTTTCCTGCATGGACATATTATAAAGTTTATCCTTTTATGAAGTCCGCGGAGAATTTATCATATTTATCAGGTATCGATAATACGCCAGGCTTTGGAGATGTATGGCCATGCGGAAATTACTGTTGCCAGCAGCATGCTCCAGATGGCGAAGTTCCGTGCCCAGCGGAATATCGTCAGCACCAGCTGATTATGAATTTCATACGCCAGCGCCAGATATACCAGTACCCCGATCACGGCAGCGCATTGCACTATCATTTTTACTTTGCCGGTCCACAGGGCGCGAAAATCCAGGCCTTGGGATTCCGCCAATCCACGAATACCGGTGACCAGAAATTCCCGGGCTATCAGAACAACCGGCATCCATGGAGCCACGCCGGTAAGCTCATAAACTTGGGCAACGGGCATAAGGGCCAGATGCGGTAGCAGGAGTTGAGGTGTGGCAAAAAATATAAAGGCGCCGCAGATAAGAATTTTATCGGCAAAAGGATCCACAACACGGCCAAAGGCGCTTTCGACTTTCCAGGAGCGGGCCAGATAGCCATCAAGTACGTCACTGGCTACCGCAAGCAAAAAAATAAGCAGTGCAACCCACATGCACAAGGGGATATTGTGCTGATGGCTGGCTGCATTAATGGTGATAAAAAATAGCGTGGTCAGCACCAGTCGACTTAATGTTATCAAATTGGGAATTTGCCGGTACATATCATTACACGCCTGAATAAAACCGCTTACGCGTTTTCTTAAAGTCATTGTACGCCAAGACGCTTCAAATCACAGCCAAGTGGAGTGTGGCAACTGTTACGCGGGAACGTGTCAACTGGAGGCTTCTCCAGCCGGCGTGGTAATTTTTCCGGACTACATGCCGTGCGGGGACTCGTCACAAATAGAGGTAGGAAAGTCCGCTTTTATTGCGGACTGGCCCTCCCTCCGAACCGGACGTGCGGATTTACCGCATCCGGCTCTCCGGTTAATGGGCCCCCTTCAGGGACTGACACACGAGTTGATGGG
>JAMDCX010000064.1 GCA_023489375.1 Planctomycetota bacterium | reverse complement strand
CGGCCCATTGACTGGAAAGCCGGATGCGGGAAATCTGCTCGTCCGGTTTGGCGGCAGGGGAGGCCGGAATCAACCGGCCTTCCCTACCCCGATCCTGGATACTTCTCTAATATGCAAACAAGTGATGCCTATGACACTTTTGCCCCAAAATATGGCCGCATCCGTTCTGGTGGACCTTAACGCGTGGGGACCCTTTCTGGTGCAGATTTCCAGTCTGCCCGATCATCACTTCCTAAACGGTTACAAATAAGGATATACAATGCTCCGAGAAGCTGATAATGGGTTATCACAACGACTCGAAGATGTGTTCCATCGCCGCCAGAAATGACTTCCCGAAATATTGTCATTAAGGAACGAGATCATAATAACTTCCACAAAGAGGTTGTATCGGTTGGTGCCTGAATTCCGGAGCATTGTCCGTCAAATGGCCACCGGCTATGCCGGTGGTGGAGTATTCAATGGTAATGCCAATCGGGTAGTACTACAACGCTAGATATTTCCGGTAGCATAACAGGCAAAACCACAATTAGAATGCGATGAAAGGAGGCTTCCGAAGGTTTGGCCGCGAATAAAAGACAATACTGTGCTCGCGGCGAAGTGCCAGCTCATAAGCTCTTATGTTAAGGTTACTTACAACCTATCTAGCGTTGTAGTTATTATGGTCCCATTCCTAACGTCCGGTGTGTACCAACTTTTCAGTGTCGCGATTTTGCGTATTACTGGAACGCGTCGCGATCTGGATCAACGCCTTGGCGGAAGTTTGAACATCTTCAAGTGTATTAAACGGGCCAAAACTCAGGCGTGTAGTTCCGGCCATACCTCCGGGAACCGCGGGTTGATCAGTTCCGATGGTATGATGAGCGGCGGGGGCACAATGCAATCCTGGACGGGTGAGGATGCCATATTCCTCCTCCAGTTGTGTGGCTAGTTGCAGGGTATCCATACCGGCAATCCGTACACTGAAAACACCCACGCGGCCCGTACCGTCTTGTGGGCCATAATATTCCAGACCATCAATACCACAGACCATCGCGGTAAAAGTCTCGCATATCTTTCGTTCATGCGCCGCAATCGTTTTGATGCCACGCGCTAAAATCCATTCCACTCCCGCAGCCAATCCCGCAATGCCGATAGCGTTGTGGGAACCGGATTCAAAGCGATCCGGCATAAACTCCGGCTGCGTATCGCGTTCACTTACAGATCCGGTACCCCCTTCGCGGATGGTGCGCAAGCATTGCTCCATACCCGGTCGAATATATAACACACCTGTTCCAAGTGGTCCTAAAAGGCCTTTGTGTCCAGGGCAGGCCAGAAAATCGATACAATCAGACGCAATGTCAATGGGCAGGTGACCGGCGCTTTGCGCAGCATCGACAAGAAAGGGGACTGCGGCTTGACGGGCGATACGGCCAATTTCCCGGATGTTTTGCACCGTTCCAGTCACATTGCTGGCATGCCCAATGGCAATAAGACGCGTATGTCTGGTGATGGCCGCGCGAATATCATCGGGATCAACCACGCCACTGCCCGGCTGTGCCGCCACTCGGGTTTGCGTAATAAGGCCGCGCCCGGACAATTCGTTAAGTGGTCGCAAAATACTATTGTGATCCATAGCTATGCAAATGGCGTGATCCCCCGGTTGCAGGAGACCATGAATCACCATGTTCAGGGAATCGCTGCAATTAAGCGTGAAGATAACATGATCGGGATTTTCACCATTAAACAGTGTATTCAAACGCTGCCGGCAGTTGCGGATAACTTCCGCAGACCGGCGGGCTTCGGCGTAAGCGCCGCGACCGGCGGAAGCTCCAATATTCTGGGCATAATCCACCATAGCCGCCAGAACCGTCGGCGGTTTGGGAAAACTGGTGGCGGCATTATCACAATAAATCCGCCGCTGCAAATTGTGCGTCATATCTATGTCCTCGCACGACCACATCATAGGCCCGCGGGCCGCAGCGCCCAAGAGTCATTTTCTATAATAGGTCTTGCCGGGGCGGGGATCAATACGCTGGGCGGAAAGTTCCATATTGTGGTAAAATAAAATTATTCATTGCGACTGGAGTTGGTCGCCGGCGTGGCCCCATGGTGGGACTATGGCCCGATGTACAATAGAGGAATCCCATCATGCTTGAAAACGAATCCCGGATTACGGATTTGCAGATTGAAACGGAGCTATCCGAAAGTTATCTGACCTACGCCATGAGCACAATTATGGATCGTGCACTGCCGGATGTGCGCGACGGTCTTAAGCCATCACAGCGGCGTATTCTGGTGGCGATGAATGATCTGCAGCTGGGGCCGCGATCCAAACATCGGAAATGCGCTAAAATTGCCGGCGATACCTCCGGTAATTACCACCCGCACGGTGAAGCGGTTATTTATCCCACCCTGGTACGCATGGCTCAAAGCTGGAACATGCGGCATCTGTTGGTGGACGGGCAGGGAAATTTTGGTTCGTTGGATGGCGATCCACCCGCCGCCATGCGGTATACCGAAGCCCGCATGGCCGAGGCCGCTGCGGAAATGATGGAAGATTTGAAGGAAGATACCGTCGATTTCATCCCCAATTATGATGAAGTCCGGATGGAGCCGACCGTATTACCCAGCAAATTTCCGAATCTGCTGGTCAACGGTTCGCAGGGCATCGCGGTGGGCATGGCCACAAGTCTGCCGCCGCACAATTTACGCGAAGTATGCGATGGTATCATCAAATTGATTGATGAACCTGCCTGCACGGCGCGTGATTTGATGAAAATCGTTAAAGGCCCGGACTTCCCCACCGGCGGTGTGATATGCGGACGATCTGGAATTGTGGAAGGTTATGAAACGGGCCGCGGCAAGGTTACCGTGCGCGGACGTGTCCATACGGAACAACTCAAGGGTGGCAAGGAACAGATTGTTATCAATGAAATTCCCTATCAGGTATTGAAGAAAACCATCATTGAATCCATCGCCGACCAGGTCAAGGAAGAGCGGATCAAGGACATTTCCGATGTGCGTGATGAATCGGACCGGGAGCACGCCGTGCGTGTGGTAGTGGAGCTGAAGCGCGATGCGGACCCCAATGTGGTTATCAATCAGCTTTATCAATTTACACCGCTGCAAAGTACCATTTCCATCATAAACATTGCTCTGGTAAACCGGCAGCCGCGAACCTTGAGTCTGCGGGATATGATCGAACTGTTTATCGCGCACCGCAAAGAAGTCATCCGCCGCCGAACAGCCTTTCGCCTTAAAAAAGCCCGGCAACGTGCGCATATTCTGGAAGGCTTAATCCTGGCCCTGGCGGATATTCACACGGAAGAAGTCCACGGCAAATCTACCGGCGGAAAAATTGAGGCTATGGGCGTCATTGAGCTTTTGCGTAATCGCAAAATCAGCCCCGATGTTCCCACCGCCAAAGCCAATCTGATGCGCAAACGCTTCACCATTGATGAGGCTTTGACCTGGAAGGCGGCTATTCCCAAAGCGTTTAAGAAGCGCATTGATCAGGCTACGGCGGAAATAGGCGGCATGTTGCTGTCCGCCGCGCAGGCGGATGCAATTTTATCCATGCAGTTGCAGCGGCTGGTGGGACTGGAAATCGATAAACTCACGGAGGAATATAACAAGCTCGTGAGTGAAATCGAGGATTATGAACTGATTCTCAGTGATGATAAACGCGTACTGGATATTATCCGCGAAGACACCATAGAATTGAAGGAAAAGTATGGCGATGACCGCCGTACCCAGATCACCAACGACGCCACCGACATTAATATTGAAGACCTGATCGCGGACGAACAGGTGGTGGTCACCATCAGCCACGAGGGTTATATCAAGCGTATGCCGCTGGATACCTATCGCAAGCAGGGCCGGGGCGGCCGGGGCGTGGTAGGGGCGGATTCCAAGGAAGGCGATTTTATTGAACATCTGTTTATCGGTTCCACGCATGATTATCTGATGTTCTTCACCAACCTTGGTCGCTGCTATTGGCAGAAAGTCTACGATGTGCCGCAGATGAGCCGGCAGAGCAAAGGCCGCTCCATTGCCAATCTGGTGGAAATGCAGGCGGATGAAAAACTCGCCGCCGTGCTGGTGGTCCGGGACTTCACCGATGAAGCCAAGCATCTGGTCATGACCACGGCCAAGGGCATTATCAAAAAGACACTGCTGAAGGCTTATGGCAACCCCATGAAGCGCGGCATTATCGCCATCGGTCTGGATAAAGGCGACAGCGTGATCGGCGTGGGGGTTACCAACGGCAAGGATCAAATTGTTCTGGCCACCCGCGGCGGCATGGCGGTGCGCTTTGAAGAAACCGAAGTTCGCGACATGGGCCGGCAGGCCGGCGGCGTAAAAGGCGTGGAGTTGGAGAAAGATGACGAAGTGGTGGAAATGGTCATCGTGCCACAGGGGCTGGATCACGGCGACAATCAGGTCACATTGCTGACGGCCTGTGAACATGGTTACGGCAAACGCACCCGCGTGGAGGAATACCGCCTGACGCATCGCGGCGGGAAAGGCGTCATCAACATCCGCACCACGGATCGCAATGGGCCGGTGGTTTCCGTCAAGCCGGTAACGGATAATGACGAACTGATGATGATCACGCGCAACGGCCAGGTGGTGCGAATCGGCGTGACGGGAGAACTGCGGGAAATGGGCCGCGCCACGCAGGGCGTGCGGCTGATCCGCCTTGATGAAGGCGACATCCTTGTGAATGTGGCCCGCGTCGCCCCGGAAGACAAAGACAACGACACCCCGCTGCTGGACGCTGCGGGGAAGTAATGTCCTTAACCGGGTATGAGGATTAGAAATGCTCGATTCACTGACCATTTCAAATTACCGCTGCTTCCGGGAATTCCGGGTGAATAAACTGGCACGGGTAAACCTTCTTTTGGGCAAAAACAACTCCGGAAAAACTGCCATCCTCGAGGCTATTATGCTCTTGGCAACGCGTGGCGATCCGGGAATATTATTCCAGATTTCCCAGCGATGGCAGGATGAACTCGTGCATTTGCAGGCGATCCCCGGGATACCGCTCATTGATTTTGGACAGTTCGTGTATGGGCATCGTATTATTACTGGTGAGAGTAGGTTTAGCATTTCTCCGCAATCCGGGACTCCGGGTGTCGAGTTTAAGGTTGAACCTCTAGGCACGCAGCCCCAGAGGGACACGCCCCCAACCGATCTCCGACTGCCAGCGCCCGACGCGCTTCTCCGGATCGGGCCTGTGTTAGTCGGTAATCTCACTGGCGAAACCTTCGTGTGGCCGCTGAGCCGTAGCGGCACCTTGTTGTTTCCTCCCAATCGATTCCCCGAACATCCCCAAGCACGATCGGGCGCTGCGCAACACGTAATGTATCTTGGCCCCGGCCTGCCCACGTCCCAGGAACTTGGCAGTATGTGGAGTTTTTTGCAGAAGACGAGGGGATTGGAGCAGTAGGTTTACAAAATCATGCGGCTGATGGTCCCGCAAATCGAGGATATCGTCTTTCCTCCGGCTGGTTCGGAGGCCGTATTTCACGGCGCGATCCTGGTTGGGGCGGAAGGAGAACAGAATCGGATTCCGCTGGGCAACTTCGGTGACGGCGTGCGCCATCTGCTTCAGTTGGCAATTGCAGTATTCTCCGTCGCTCAAGGTGGGATTCTATTACTCGATGAAATCGAAAATGGATTGCATTACTCCCTGATGCCTCAGCTCTGGAAGGCAATCATACAGGCCGCAAACGAACGTGATATACAAATTTTTGCGGCGACACACAGTAATGATTGTATTAACTCACTAGTAGAATGATTCTATAATAACATTGCAATAATAGATTTGCCAGCGTATACTGCACTATGTCCAAGAAAGGAAGGTGCCGTATGCCATTTATATCCCGCCGGGCTGCACTGACGCTGGAACCGGAAATTCGGGAAGAACTGGAGCGAATCAGCCGAGCGCGACGAGAACCCGGCTATCGCTCGC
>JAMDCX010000009.1 GCA_023489375.1 Planctomycetota bacterium | reverse complement strand
ATTATGTGTACGATTCTGCCACACAACGTCATACGGAAACCTGGGCCGGCACGAGCTACGCCGATGCCGTCACGGACATTGTTTATGGCTACAATTCCATGGGTGAACTGGCCAGCGTGACCGTGCTGAAGGAAAACGGCCAACCCCCGGCGGTGGTGCAATCCAGCGCGCAATACAACGCCGCCGGTGGCAAAAGCACAACAACCCTGCCGAACACCGTTTACACCTACGATCTCGGCGGCAGATTAACCAGTACGTTCAATTCCGCCGTGGGCATCACAACAAGCTACAACTACAAGCCCAACACCAATTACATCAGCCAGGAAACTGTAACCCATAACCTGTCACCTGTAACCTTAGCTGTTTACAGCTATGCGTATCGTGCGGATGGGTTGAAAACTGGAGCAGTCGAATATTCGCTGAATGCGGATGGCAGTTCTGACACCGTGACCCTGTCGTGGAGCTATGACGCCCTGGATCGTTTAATCAGCGAAAGATCATCGGCTACGGCAAGCACCGCAGCTCTCAATTACACCGACAGTTACGCATACGACCTGGATTCAAACCGCGTTCAAGAGACCACGGATAACACGAATGGCACGGATACGATCACATCGACCTACAACGCCAATGATGAATTGACACAGACCGTCGATGCCAACAATGGAACAACAACGTACAGTTACGACAGCAACGGTTCACAGATGGACGTTTCTTCGCCCACCGGTCAAATTCAGCTTCAGCTTAACGGCGCTTTCCAAGTGACGGATGCAATCTCGGGCAGTAGCCCGACCTCTTACGATGTCAAGATTTATGACAGCAACAGTCACCTGTTATGGGAGAACGATGTTTCCGCCGCTGCGGAACCTCCTGGTGTTTGGAATGGATTAGCGTTAACGTACTCGCTGACCGCCATATTGAACCATGATGCCAACGGTAACATCATTGGCTTAAATGGTTCATACGCCGGCCCGCTGAACATCCTGCAGAATTTTTGGCAGGCAGGCATCACCAGCGATTCCGGCTATAATTCCAGCACCGTGGGGGTCCAGTGATGAAAAAGTCGGCTGGCCGTAAAGGAGGCACGATATTCGCTCTGTTGTGGTGGGGGCGGAAAGCGCTTGCACTGAGTTTGATACTGGCGGGTTGGGCTGTTATGCTGTGGTGGTTGTTTGGAACCGAATCGACAAAATTTGCTATTGATGGTGGAACAGCGCGCACTTGGAAAACGGAGCTAGAATTCGCCCGCGGTTTCTGGCCCGTTGTTGGTCCGATCTGGCTTGGGGTGATCCTCTTGGGAGTCTGTGGCCCCGTAGCAGTTTTCTTTGGAAGAAGATGGCATATTTGGGTACTGCGTATCATTTCCATACCCATGGGTGCTTTAGCAACTTGGGCCCTCGTTGATGTATTGACCGGTGGAAACGGAAGCACGCCTGCCAAACTAGGAAACACGTCTGGCAAGCTCGAATGTTTATCAGTTCTTGTTCTTGCTATAGCACCTTGGATTATTCCCATCCGGCGGCGGAAATCTTTATCTCCCTCCGAAGGCTCCGCCTCAAGCACCGGAGGAGGCTGATGGTGTGCGCATTATTGGCCAATCCGAATCTTCCGCTTGGTAGCGCCAATGCGGCTGCGGCAGGCTCAAACGGCTGGAACGCGCCGGTCAGCGATCGGAATGCGTATGCCGGTGGAAACAATAGTGGCTCCAGCACGGAAGTATCGGGAGCGGGTCTGAATCCCGCCGCCATTGTGGGCGTGCGGCTGGATGGCAGTGATTACAATACCACCACATGGGATGCCGCCATTCCTAAAGATACAGATGCGCAATATCCGGTGTTTACCGGCATGATTCAGGAACAGTATCTGACTGCAGGCGTGAATCTGCAGATCAATGGTTCCACCACCGAGACAACTGTGTCTGTAGTCAGCACATCTATCAATACGGTTTCCCAATCACTGGGGAATTATTTTCTGACCGAACAATCTTCGGGTCAAATTAATTATCTGACGGTCAACGCAGCCTGCCTGCAGGGAGCCAGCGCCACTGATTGGATTCCCTTCTCGATCACCACCACGCCCATAGGCCGGGGTGTCAACCAGAGTGTTTCCGGTCCCGGTGGATTGCTGGATGTTTCCCAGACCGGTTTCGCGGATATTTCGTTCACATATGATGGCAATGCCACAGATGCAATCAGCATTTCATCAGCCTCAACGGAACTGGATGTTCCCGTCTATACGCCGCCGGCACCGATAGTCAGCGCTGCCAATGCACAAAATCAGGTGACGGTGACATTGAATGGCGCTTATCAGGCGCAGACATCCGGCAGCGGCAGTTATGCGACGGTAAGTCTTTACTCAGATGGCGGATTGCTGGGATCAGATACCCTATTGGCCCAATATCAATTCAACGACATCAATCCGCCGGGTACAACCGTTTATTGGGTTGGCTTGGCGATCAATTATTCTGAAATCATTACTCTCACACTCAATGATTATACCTTGACAGGCCCGCTGGGATCGGCGAATTGGGATCAGGGATTATTTCAGGAACTTAACCAAAGTATTATAGGAAAACTGGATTCAGGAGATAGCTATGTGCCCGGATCATAGCAGCCCGAAGGGCATTTCCGAGCTGCCGGCGGGGAGCGACACAGAATTTTCGTGGCGTTTATCGCCAACGGCAATGTGGTTGGCCAGGGCTTCTCTCGTGGTTGGGATCGTTTTTGTCTTGATCACGCTGCCCATGAGTGCAGATTATAATTATTGGAATAATACACCCTACCCAACTTATTGTGGCATCTTCATGATAACCATTTTTTTAGTAATCTTTTACCCCACAATTCCACTGGTGCTCTGGTTCTATACAGGTCTGCTCACATGCGTTATCAATGCACTTCGCCGAGGTGGTCCCAGGCGATCCTTGCTGGTTCCAGTGTTGAGTTTGCCGCTGTGTACGAGCTGGATTTTATACGTATTAGCGGCTCGATGGTGGGGTTCGTCTTACAGACCACTCGATGGTTACGCTGTGTTTGCTACCGGCTGTACATTGATGTTCTTTAGCACTCTACCAGGGCTTTATTATTGGGTCAAATATAAACTATTGCGGAGGAATGGATGAATAATGGAGATATCTTTAAACAACGAGAAACGAAACGGGGACGTGGCTAGTTATTGGGTGCGGAGAAACGAAACGGGGACGTGGCTAGTTATTGGGGTGCGAGACAATTTAGGCCTATGGCAGGGCACCCGAATTCGGAGTTGTGAGAGCATGCCCATCGCGATATACTCCGGCTGTCATCTGCTGATTGCGGAGCGGCCTATATGGTTGCACTGAACGAAAAACTTCACCACAATGGCACCACGGCACGAGGTAATCGGTGTCGAGCCGGGAGATATGAGGAATCCGGGAAATCTGTGGATCACGTTCCCACTTTGGCCGCCCGTCCTCTGTTCACCTCCGCTACCTCCTTGTGAATTTATAATAATGTGGCAAGAACTGATTTTATTTTTCTACAAGGAGGCGGGGGAGGTTGGTGGAGGGATACGTGGGGACAACTACCTGTAAAAAGCAGCTCGCGGAATCGTCATCATACAGAATTGTTTCTTTGACACATTAGCAGGGTGATGTAAAATACAACTGTAACAATTTTCCGGGTAGCTTATGGTCGCATTGGATGAGCATTTTCGCCACAGTGCAACAGCGGTGCGAACGCATTGGCACCTCATCGGCAAATCTGTGCCATCGGCGCAATCTGTGGATCACGTCCCCACTTTGGCCGCGCGGCCCTACAGTGAGCGGTTGAGGGAGGACGATGGTTAGGTTCGACAATTACCGCTACAAAGGGCTACTCGACAAAATAGGGGACCCGCGCTGCAACGGGATTAACTACATCGAGCGCGTCCGGGTCGCACTCGCTAACGCAAGGGAGCCGAGATTATGGCGAACGAGTTCGCCAGTGCTCGGCGTGATACTCTGCGGTCTCCTACTTGCGTTTCCGGTGCTTGCGCTCGCGGCAGCGTTCGGAAATGGCCCCCGTGGTGTCGTGCCGTTGTTGCCGATTGTGGGGATACTTCTCTTGGGGCCTTTCGCCTCCGTGGCGAGCCGCGTTATGAAACCGATTATACTCCGGCGTCGCCAACCTGTTACCGATAAAATGTTTGTTGCCGCTGCCTGTTTCGGCCCGCAAGCCGATCAACGGCTGGTTGGGGCAGTCCGTAAGGCGCTCGGTCGGATATATGGCATCCCCCATGACGCAGTGCTACCGGTGGACTCGTGCCGCACACTACGGCGCTTCAATGGTGGGGCAATTCCCTACGCTTTCGAAGTTGTATTGGGATCGCGACTGATAATGGGCGACCAGTATTGTACCGACGACCCCGGCGTTGACGATGTCCTGCAGGAGGTTCACGATACGGCGGACACTATCGCGGATATCGTCCGCATCATGGGAGCCGCCTACGGAAGCCGGGCGGCCAACGGCGGCGCCACTCAATCGAGTATATCCGACGAGGGCGCAGATTGATGGTAATGATGACGGAAAAATATCGAAGCTCAACTAAATACGATGAAGATTATCACTTTCCCCGGTGCCTGCCTGCCTCTTTTTCCGCAGTGGGCGGTGAAGGCCCAGCCGATTGTGATGATACTAATATCCATGATAACGGGTAATTACGCGGTTATCCAACGGCGAGACGATATGGAATTATGGCAATAAGTTGCGACAATTCGGCCAGGAGCGCCCGACGGTGGAAGCGACAGCATTACCAGGAAAGCTGACTGTTGAGTGTTGGGCGGGCGAACAGGCAGGCCAGCGGATATAATCGTAAGTGAGTCGTTAAGGGTGGTTGATGGCAAAGACTATGGACAAGGCTACCGGCAAGCCGGGGCCGATACGTGTTTATGCGGATACATCGGTTTACGGGGGTGTATTCGATCGCGAGTTTGCCGTTGCAAGCCGGCAATTTTTTGAACTCGTGGAGGCTGGGCGATTTGAATTGATTACCTCCGCGCTTGTAGAGGAAGAAATTTCCGTGGCTCCGGAGTGGGTCAGGCGTTTCTACCGAGCCACGGAGGCCGCTTCGCTGATCGCGGAAATTCAAGCCGGCGCGCTGCGTCTGGCGGAAGCGTATATTGCAGAGGGGATTGTGGGGCCAAAATCACTGACTGACGCGCGGCACGTCGCGTTGGCGACCGTCTCGCATTGCCGATTGATTGTGAGTTGGAACTTCAAGCATATTGTACAATTTGAGAGGATCGAACGTTATAATAAGGTCAATGTTGCATCCGGGTACGGTGCCATCGGGATTTTTAGTCCGCTTGAGGTGATCAATGACGAAGAAGATAAGATTGAAGGCGAAAAGTAGATTCGATTGTGTGGCGATGAAGCGCAGAGGTGCTGCACGGGTCTATCGGCAAATACAAGGCATGACTGTTCCGGAGGAAGTTGCCTATTGGGCGGAAAGGACCGCAATAATGAAGAACCGTCGGCACGGCTTGTCGCGCGGCCGGCCGCTCCACCAGAAAGTGATATAGCGGCCCAGGTACGCTGTGCAAAGGCGGAAGCGATTACAATGATCACGGATCACGGATCAATGATCAAAAACAATTCGGGAAGAATTCATGGTTGCACCGGCGGAACAACCTGATCAACGGCGAGCAAATCCGAATCGTCTCCGTCCTCTGTTCACCTCCGGCACCTCCTTGTGAATTTATAATAATGTGGCGAGAACTGATTTTATTTTTCTACAAGGAGGCGGTGGAGGTTGGTGGAGGGATACGCGGGGACAACTACCTATAGAAACAGATCGCGGAATCGTCATCATACAGAATTGTTTCTTTGACACATTGGCAGGGTGATGTAAAATACGCCTGTAACAATTTTCCGGGTAGCTTATGGTCGCATTGGATGAGCATTTTCGCCACAGTGCAACAGCGGTGCGAACGCATTGGCACCTCATCGGCAAATCTGTGCCATCGGCGCAATCTGTGGAT
>JAMDCX010000096.1 GCA_023489375.1 Planctomycetota bacterium | reverse complement strand
CATTGGGATGCTGATAATAGGCTTGGTGGCCTCCAGCTCCGGCCTGGGTGGGGTTGATCATCAACTGATTGCTTCCGCCAATATTCTGATACAAAAACTGATCCGTCTGCAACTCCCGGCCCACATCATGGCTGTCCACAATATTGAGCCCATTATCCACGAATGTATTAGCGATTCCGGTTACCACCGCACCCCATGAAAGGTTAAACGTCACCGCCAGGCCGCCGTTGGAAATGGTAACATTGGCGGCCCCGAAGGCTCCCGGTGCGCCGAACCCAAAAGCCATTCCGGCTGCGACAACTGCGCCGGCAATTGCATGCAGAATAGAATGTTGAAAGATTTGTTTTCCATCAAGGTGCATGTTCGCCTCCATTTTTTTCAACAAGAAACGCCGGGCGTAGCCACACTACGGCGGAAATATGTAAAACATACTAAAGCGTAGTGATACCGCGCGCAGCCATTAGTTAAACACACTCCCTGTGCCATAGACATCCTGTCCATGGCGTTCCAAGGATAAAAGCCCTTGGAACACGGTCGGTCGGCGCAACGAACAATGTGTCATTATAATCACCGCGTGCAGTATATAACTCGCCAACCCTTCGGCCCAGGCGTGAAATCAGATCACTCTGCGGCGTTTGTGTATCAGCAACCCCAATCCACCACCGATCGCCAGTAGTCCCAAGGCAGCCGGCTCCGGCACTGGGGCGGTCGAAACCTCCACGGCGGTAAAGTCAACCGTTTCGCCAGGAGCGCTATTTGGGGCGTCGGCAAACGTCAATATCGTGGATGTAGTATCCGCCGTGAAGTTGAACGTATTGGCAGTCCAACTATTGGCGTTGATGGTCAGCCCGCCTCCTGTGTTACTATTGGCAGTAGCCAACACATTATTGTTTGAATCTGTTACCTGCACCTGCAGCTGGGCGTAGATGTCAGCATGTCCCTGGGTCGCGTCATACCCGCACTGGGCAGCGTAGAAAGTTACCAAGTAGTTTCCACCCACGGCAGTGGCGAAACTCTGACTCAGTGACGCGGGACTGAGAGTTGCGCTCGTTGGGCTGACCAACCCGCCTTGGAGATACGCGAAATGCTGCTGGCCGCTGGTAACACTTGCAGGTGGAAAAACATTGTCGCTTGGACCAGGTGCCATACCGCCAGCGGAGCCAGGACCCTGTACACCCAGCCCCCCATATACCGTCGGGTAGGTCGTAGTCCAACCTGACAGATAGGCCGATGCGGTCACCGAGAAATCACCATTTTGAATCATATTGGCCGAAGCCGTGGATACCACTGCACCGAGGGCGGTAATCGCTGCCGCCGCAAACAGGATAGTGAAACGTGATTGAGAAACCATAATATACTCCTTGCACCTACGGGTGCGAATTGAATTACCCGGTGACCGACCGGGCTGCGGTTTGCCGCAACAATCTGCGGCGGATGTAACGATATTTGTTTTGCCATTAAACATGGCAGAACTCCTTAAATAAGGATCCAAGTTGCTCGCTTTTTCACGCCAACCGCACGGTCGGCAAAAGTGAAGTTGTGAGCACCAGGAAATTTCAAAATGCGCCCATCAAGAACACCTCTTTGCAACGCGCCCAACCGCCAAACGGAAATCTTCCACCATGCTCTTAAGGCACAAGGTTATACACATGCAAACCAAACTGCGGGATGGTCGCTACGTGATCGTCGGCAAATACCGCATTGGCGGCACCACTGGCGTTGGAGTTTGTCAGGCCGTGCCGATAGCGAACACTTGCCAGCAAACCCCAACCGTTAAGGTCCGCTGTGGCATCGTCCGTATTTCCATCGCCCCACGATGTCGTGGGGCCGATGATGGCACTCATAATTGGTGTAGTACCATTATAGGCGGCTGGATAGTATTCCAAAGCATTTAAATTTGGATATAACTGTGGAGAATAATTCCACGTAAAACAAAACGCGGAACTGCCATCAGCATGCGGGGATTGGCAACTATCAGCGAACATTATAAAGTGCGATGGAGTATGCACGATACTCATCAACTGGGTGCTTGGCCCGGTGGCCGCCGTTCCCAAGGCCCCAAGACGCCAATTGTTGACGAACAGGTTTGGATTAGCACTGTAATTCTGGGGCAGTGTTCCATAATAATAGGAGTTTGCCAGCAGTGCTGAGGGGCAATAAAAAAGATTCGCCCACCGCACGGGTATTGTAAGATTCTGATTATAGTTGGGAATCACATCCAGCGGACCGGCACTTCCCGCCACCGTTTTGGTCGGGCTGGTGGCATCAAAGGCGTAGAGAAAATCGCTCCAGCCGGTCCAAAAATTTGCGCCTGTTGTTCCAGTAAAGTCCCATTCGCTGGCATCAGCGGTTATCCAAGGGGCAATTTCTCCTGGTGGTGCCATGTTGCTGTAGGTTTGTGCATACTCCAGCGTAAGCTGTCCCAGTGACCGCAACCTTGCCGCACACTGGATGCTTTTAGCATCTTGTTCCGCTAAAGCCAGCGCCGGCAGCAGCAGGGAGATCAGCAGAGCGATGATGGAGATTACCACCAGAAGCTCCACTAAGGTAAAACCTCTACGAATTGCATTTGTCTTTCGCATGGGAAAACTCCTTTTATTAGCCAGTACCGCGATGGCGACGTTGCCATCAATGATTTCTTTACACTAAAGATAATAGCATACCCTGAACTGAAATACAAAAAATAAGGCAATAATCTATATTCTATTTACGACATATTGTTCTCTGCCCTTAAGCCTTAAAGATCCAGTATAATATGATATTATGTTGTGATGTTTTCATGCTAAGGAATAAATACATGACAGAATACGACAAAAATACCTTTGCCTATTTTCCAGTTTCCGACGCGGTCATGGCTACGGGCTTCTTTTTAACCGGAGCTGGAGCACAATCCGTACCTTTTGATATGATTGGAAAATATCCGCCACATCCGGATATATACCAATTTACATGGACTCGGGGACGGGTGTTGCCGGAGTATCAATTGGTCTATCTGCATGCCGGCGCGGGAGAATTTACATCCCATGCCAGCGGATATGTGCGGATTAATCCCGGCACGGTGATGATCCTCATGCCGGATGTATGGCATAGCTATCGGCCGCGACCCGGGGCCTTATGGCGTGGTTATTGGTTGTCTTTCAATGGAGAAATCCCGCATATCTGGCAGCGCTCCGGGGTCATCGGTCCAGCGACCACCGTGCGTACCATTGTCAATGTGCAGGCGGTGGCTGCGCAATTTGAGGAAATTGTCCAACTGGCCCTGCAGGCCAGAACCGTGGCGTCACCGGCAGCATCATTCCGAGCCTTGTCACTTGTGGCTGCTATTCTCGGCGAAACGGCACCTGCTATTTCTACGGGTATCGCTGGAGTGCCGAAGGCGCCGGATAATCAACTTGTCCGTGCCGCAATGGATATGATCTGGAATCACAGCCACAGGAATCTTTCGGTGCAATCCTTGGCTGATAAGCTGCACACCACCTGTCGCACCCTGGAACGGCATTTTCTGACCGCTTGCCAGCACGGTGTATTGGAAGAGTTGATGCAGTGCCGCATAGGTCGGGCGGAACGGATGCTTCGGGAAACTCATATATCCATTAAGAGAATCGCGTACATGACAGGCTTTACTTCGCCAACGCATTTATTTCGCGTATTTCAGAGAAAACATGAAATAGGCCCTTCTGCATACAGAAAACAATGGCAAAACAGATCATAATAGTTCAAGGCCCCAGCAGGTTTCGGTAGTAAGGCACCCTTGTGGACTCAAGTGTGAAATATTGATAATCGGATGATGAGCAACGAGCAACGAGCAACGAACAACGAACAACAAATTGCCGGAGTGGTAATTCATAAATTACGCAGATTTCATCGATTACATGTTAAGCTGGCCAGGGAGCTGGCCGTTGGTAAAATTAGTTACGCGAGCCGGTGGGTTTATTCCACCGGTATGCTGCATAAAGCCGCGACCGTGGATCGCGTCAAGGATTAGATGTGACGTATGTTTAACTACAAGTAACGAACAGATATCAATAACCAATTATCCTTGCAATTTACTTTTAAATGTATCGCAACGCAATGTCTCATTACTCATTACTCGTTGCGGTACGGCCAGTGGCGGGCGATGTTGGTAGTGGCTATGTCATGAACGGTTATAAGTATTGATCGTTGGATATTGGTTGCTGGCTGATAACGCGGTTTCGTTTTCATACCGATGTGCCTTCCGGAGAATATTGTCACGCCAGATCGTGTTGCCTTCCACGTGAGGCTATGAATTAAATAGAAAGTGGGCGATATCCCCATCCTGAAAAATGTAAGTTTTTCCTTCCGACCGCAGTTTGCCGGCGGCCCGGATGGCCGCTTCATTTTTATATGTTAACAGGTCGGTAATGTTATATATTTCCGCGCGGATAAACCCTTTTTCAAAATCGCTGTGAATTACGCCCGCGGCCTGTGGAGCAGTCGTTCCGACCGGTATCGTCCAGGCCTTGATTTCCTTCGGCCCGGCAGTGAAATAACTTTGCAGTCCCAGGAGCTTATAGGCTTCATGGGCTACGGTATCCAATGCTGGTTCCGTCATACCCAGATCCGCCAGCATCGCCGTACGATCTTCCTCCGTTAATTCCGCTAATTCTGATTCCAGTTTGGCGCATACCGGCACCACTATGCCGCCTTCGATTTCCGCCCGACGCCGCACGATATTCACCATGGGTCCCTGACCGTGTGGATCCGATTCATCCACATTGGCGATATAAAGCACCCGTTTAGCGGTAATCGGTCCGAGATTCCGGATTATTTTCCAATCATCGGGTTTCCAGGGGGCCAACGAACGCACCGGACGACCCTGCTTGAGCGCGGCGATAAGTTTCTCAATAATCTCAAGCGCGGCCACAGCTTCTTTATCTCCGGCCCGTGCATTACGCCGCTGTTTATCAACGGACTTTTCCAGACTCTCCAAATCCGCCAGCATTAATTCTGTATCCACCGTATCCATATCGCGCTGCGGGTCCACTTTTCCATCCACATGCAGGACATTGCCATCCGCAAAACATCGCACTACATGCACAATGGCGTCCACTTCCCGGATGTGCGATAAAAACTTATTGCCCAATCCCTCCCCGGTGCTGGCCCCTTTTACCAGCCCGGCGATATCCACAACTTTTAACAGTGCGGGAACAATTTTTTCCGTTGGAATAATCTGGTGTATCTGTTCCAGCCGCGGATCCGGCACCGCCACCACGCCCACATTGGGTTCAATGGTGGCAAAGGGATAATTTGCCGCCAGCGCTCCGGCATTGGTCAACGCATTAAATAACGTCGATTTTCCGACGTTTGGCAATCCGACAATTCCAACTTCCATGATACTTCCCGTCACGATGCTAAATCTTAATGCCCAGGTCGGTATAATATCACCCGACACCAAGCCCGCTTATGCAGAAGTTATAGCAGCTTTTATATCCGGTGTCTCGGAGTAACCGTTCACGGCCAATAAAGCAGAATTCAAAATACAAGTGAATAACAAGTATAAACAAATCAATTTCACCACAATGACACGATAAACAACGAGCAACGAGCAACGAATAACAGAGTGATTTATCACAACGACACGACGGTATAAATAACGAACAATGATTGCCGGGGGGAATAATCCACCGATTACCTGTTATAGGGGTAGGGAAGTCCGCTTTTATTGCGGATGCCAGAAATCACAATACCTGCGGAAAATCAACGTAAAACGCACGATGCACAAGACCGTATGGCGCTCCGTGAGGCGCCTTTGGAGCAAAATGCCTCCCGTCTAGAAGTTTTGATTAAAAATTGGGAAAATCTGCCGGAACCTATTAAAGCGGCCATAATGGCCATGGTGGCCTCTGTGCAAGGCCAATTGCGGTAGAGTTGCGGTTCCAATCAAGTAAATAAACACCAGCGAAGAGCCAATACACTATACAGGATTGGTCATAGAGAAAATCGATGTGTAGAACACAGGATGTGCAAATTTGCTTATGG
>JAMDCX010000063.1 GCA_023489375.1 Planctomycetota bacterium | reverse complement strand
ATTCATCCAGGCGTTGACACACCCATATCAGCAGAAAAGCCAATATCGCGCCGCAGGCGAAATAAATACTGTATCGGTTCCATTGCAATGAACCTGTGGCGGCGTGATGGCGGCCGATGCTTTCCAGCGGATGTTTCAAGGAACTTTTGACGTATCTCGTGTATTTATAATAACTTACGTGTATTTTTTTTCGAATTTGTATGTAACCACTCATTTTCTGGATATATTGCATATTGCCCTTGCATTTAATTTTTTTGCGTTATATTGTGGTTACGATATATGTCGATCAATGTCATTCTGGTAAATAGATTCGCTACCTTCTATGCGATTCCTATCGCCAAGACGGCAAGGTCAAGCACCGTAACATCGCTAATTCGTCCAGTTGCTCTTCGGCCGAGATACAAGCCATCCAGATCGTGCAGGAATTAGCCCGGCGATGGCAAGACATTGATATCATGATGCCGGAAGGCTTGGAGGAACTCAAAACGCTCTGCACAACGGAATTGCGGATTGTAGGCAAACCGTTGTGTCATTGCATTCCGCAGCCGCGGGCATCGGTACAAAGAGTTTTTGAAAAGGCAAAAGTCGTCCTGCCGGCAGCGCTTCGGCGCCGAAGCGTAAAAGCAGACACGAGAAAGAAGTTGCCGACAAGACGCAAAACCAGTTGATTTTATAGCCTGATATCGCTATTCGAAGCACCGTATCTTGCTGGAACATCCGCTATGAGTATCAGCAAGGAAGTTGTTACGATGCATGATATTGGTCATAGATCTACATTCATTTGGCCAACGGGCGATATGTTCAGAACTGTGTTACCGCCGCGTCACTATCCTTACGATGTATTCTTGAAGTCTGGGAGAGCACCAACAAACAAGATTCAGACGATGCAACGTCAGTCGTATGGCTCTCGTGATCAGGAATTCCTCAAACTCAAAATCTACGCGATCCACAAGGCCACCTACGCTTTAGTCGGATGAACCCCTTTCCATTTTATTAACACCATGATGCTTCAGGCGGATGAACCATAATATTTATTTCAATATTAATGGTGCGCGATCTATCGTCGTAATATCCCGCAAATCTAGGATTTGTTTTCTCTTTTGCGCGGCGGCTCAAATCCGATAAATCGTACGGCGCACCACGCGTCGGGGCGACCGTGCCAATCCGAAACCGGATCCACCCGCAGTTGGATCATCGCGCCGTGATATTTTTTCGCTTCCGCCAGGCGAATCGTGTACAGGTGATACCGGCCATCATCACGAATCGGAAAGGTCAGACTGTTCTTGGGACGCAGAAAAAGTGACATCCACCTTTAATTCATTATGATTGACTTTTCGCGGAGTATCGTTAGCAGAGTATCGTATAGATTGTTTATCCATGCCACGAATCGCACGGGTCGCCATGGGCGGTGTGATTTATCATGTTCTCAATCGCGGCAACGGTCGTATGCCTGAAGTGAGGCCGTCCATTTGAGGAGGATAAATGGATCCGGGCGGTCATTGAAAAGATGGGGATGGAATACACGATAAATCCGCGTGGAAGACCGAAAAAGAAAGAAAACACAGAATAAAGGTGGATGTCACTTTTTCATTGTCTGAAATTGTCGCACCTCCTCTAAAGTCTGATGCCCAGCGGCATGCCGGCCCGGGCATGAAACGCAAGCACACCTTCCGCATCCGTCTTGGCCATTGCCCCGTTGGAAATCCGATATGTCGTATTCGGCATCAGATGGAATATCTGATACATGAGTTTACGGCGTCCCGGCACATGAATATTCACACGCTGCCGGCGGTACGAAACGCGTAGAAGCCCCGCCTGGAAATCAAAATCCATCGGCTCTATGGGGCGGATCACCACACAATCCATCCGCACATCAATGCCGTAGCGCATGGTGCGCATCACCATGGATACAATCTCCGGATACTCGTGGTAATAGTTGGTGCGAATACGCTGCCCGCGGACGCCATAGCGTTCAGTTAACCAGGTATTGGCCAGCAGATCGCCCCGGATGTTGTCATAGGTCAAGTTGAATATATTACGATTATGGCTGTTGGGATACCGGTGGCGCGCCAGCATATCCAGCCACCAGATACGGCCCATTGCGGTAGCTGAATCTCCCGTATTGCCTTTATAACAATCCGATGCGCCATAATACTTCTGTGAAACCCACGTACCACGTCCACCGGGGTGGGTATGCGATCCGCTGTCCAGACGATAGAACATCGCGGTCCGCCATGCGGCGTCATCCACCACGCCAAAAGCCAGGGCGCCAAAGTTGCCGTCATAATCCACCATGTCACGGACTGTGCCGTTCGTATTGCGTTGCGTAACGAAATGATCCTTCCCATTCCAGAGTTCCGTGCGGATACCTTCGCTGATCGCCGCCTGAAGCTGGCGGTAGCGCCGGGCGCCGGATGTATCACCGCAGAATTCGGATACCGGAGCAATGCGATCCAGAAGACCAACGACGGCCATATTGGTATCCAGCGTGTAACCATACCGGATGAACACGTCGACAAAAAGCGATCCGGTAAATTTTACAAGTTTGACTTTGGGATCGTAGCGATGCAGCAACCACTCGACTGCCTTTTTTATCACGGGGTACTGCCTTTTCAGCCAGCGCTCATCACCGGTTCCCATGGCATAATCAAAACATGCCAGCGTCCAGAATACATTAGGACCGGATTGTGTGGCCCCGGAAATGGCTATCAGGCTGGGGACTGTGCCGTTAAAATTGTGCGGTATCTGCCCGTCCGCAGTCATGTGCCGGGCGCTGCGCTCCACCACCTGCCGGGCCAGGCGGGCCAGCAGCGGGTCACCGGAATAACTGAGTGTTGTAACGGTGCTCCACGCATCGGGATCAAAAAAACTGTTGCCGTCGCCATAAGGCCGGTTCGGTGTGGCCAGATTGGGATAAGCACTGCCGGGAATGGCATAGGAACCCAATACCCCGGCGGAACTTCCGTAAACTGCCGTGTAAAATGCCGCCAGATCCTTGAATTCCATGGAGACATCCGCCGGCAGTGTATGCACCGGAAAAGCCTGATCAGACGCGTATAGACGAAATGAAGCGTTGATTACACCACCGGCGGGATTGGCCCGGTTGACCGGGCGGAATTCGTCAAGCGCAATCCATTGATCTGCAATATGCGATGCGCCGCACAGCACCTGATCCAATCCGCAGGAACTGGCCCCCCATTGATTGACCGTGCCTGAAAACAGATTGTTTTCCAAGATACTGTCCGCTTTTTGCGGCACGATGGAGATCGAGCCGTTCTCACAGTCCATGGTGTAGAACACATCCAGTGGATCGCGCGAACAGAACGTCCGCGATTGCCCTTCGATCAACTGTACATTACCACGCTGATACAGCGCATTGAAGAACCACTGGTTGCAACTGACCCGCACACGCACCAGACCTGCGGCGGCGGAATTGGGAATGTCTGTACGCATATGCAGTTCAAACCACCGCGCGCCGGGCTTCAGGGTAATGATCCATTGTGACCGCACGGCAGCCTCATCGGCCGGGACCATCACCGGCAGCCGCAACCGTATATCTGGAGAGCCGGTGAGGGTTGTTTTAGGTCCGGCGGTCAGGACTTTCGGCGGCACCGTTTTGCCGTCATGCCGGACCGTCTCCAACCGGATGCCATCCGATCCCAGAAGATTATTCCGGTAATGGCCGCGCCCAAAATAATCAGCACTCAATGTCGTGATTGCCGCGCGATGGGGATCAAATTCGATGCGAATAAAGCCATTGTCCATGATCGTCAGGCCGTGTTCATGAAAGGCCCGCACCGGCGGCTGGGGCCCGGGGCCGGCGTCACCTGAAGCGTACTCCACGCCGCGGGAGGAACGGGCCTCCGCCGCATTGGACGTGCTTATAAGTGGAATCATTCCGACCGTCGCCATACCGAGCAGGCGGCGCCGGCTGAAGGGCAAAGATAAAGCCTGGGTTGTCATAGGTTTTCTCCAAATATTACCATGATATACTACACGCAGCCCGCATTGATACAACCCTCATGTGGCATGGACATCCTGTCCATGTTGTTCCGATGGCCAAAGCCTTGGGAACACGGACGTGCGGCCTTATGGACAAATGTTTCCTCAACCGCAGTATACAGGATATACCAGATAGAATCCATGCCTTCAAAATAATATGTTTCAATTATGAGCGATGAATATCAACCGTAATGGCTGTTACGGAATTGACAAAGCGAATTCGCAGCAGGCCGCCGGCAACCGCAATCCATCGCCACAATGTTAAACTTCTTATTATACAGGCATCCTTTCTAAAAACATACGCTTCCGATTGCTGAAATACGATTCATTCCAAATCCGTTACGCTCACTGGAGCGTTTCGATGCTCACCGCACCAGGCCGGAAGGTGGGCGATCCGCCTTGGCTGCGGCCCAATCCTTATTGGGCTTATGGCCCATGCGGAAATACAATTCGCCGCCGGCGACAATATCGCCATGGGTAAACCACGAGCGCGTTAATTCCTTGCCATTAAGTTTGGCGCTTTGAATATAGCAGTTCTCAGGCGAATTGTTATCGGCGATGATACTGAAAGTTGTGCCCGTGGCCGGATTATTTATTTTAGCGCGGTTCACCAGCGGGCTGCCGATCACATACACGCCGGTGGCGGCATTGACCGGATAGAACCCCAACGCCCCCATCGTAAAACAACTGGAGATTTGGCCAATATCATCATTGCCCGGAATGCCATTGGGCGTGTTGTTGTAAAGCCCCAGCACCTTACGTATCCAATACTGGGTTTTCCAGGCCGCACCGGCAAACGGATACAGATAGGGAATGTGGTTGCTGGGTTCATTGCCCTGGGCATCCTGACCCACCATGCCGGTAATGTCAGGATCATAGTTATAGACTTTTGAGCGAGCAGCGAAGAAGGCGTCGATCTTGGCGATAAATGGCTTATCACCACCATATAAATCAATCAATCCTTGCACATCCTGTACGACGTTAAATGTCGTCTGCCAAGCATCAGACTCGGTATAATCGTACCATTCATTCTGATCCGGGCGGAAAGGTTCGCGCCATTGACCGTTCGCCAATTTGCCTCGCATAAAGCCGGTCTTGGGATCAAATAGATTTTTATAATTCTGCCCCAGTTTATAAAACTTCGCCGCGTCATCATGTTTGCCCAACAATTGGGCCATAGCCCCCACACACCAATAGTCGTAGGCAAAATCCAGCGTGCACGACACCGATTCTTTGCCCGGAACGCTTCTCATCTCGCGTGATGTGGCGGGACCGGAAATCACGTAGCCGCACCGACTGAATTCCGCTTGCAGTTCTTTGTTGCCATTATAATTAGCTCCGACCAACGCGGTATCCCGCATGGCAGCATAAACCGCTTCGACATCATATCCCCGGAAGCCGCGGGTATACGCGCCAAGAATCATGGCGACTGCGTTAAACCCGGTCATGGACCAAGTTTCATTGGCCCATAACGGCCAAATCGGCAGTGTGTGCTCGTTGAACTGGCGATAATCCGCCAGCAAGGTATTAATGATATCATTGGTGCGATGCGGCTGAGTCAGCATGATAAACGGAAATTCACCGCGGTAAATATCCCAGATCGAAATCGTCGTGTAATTGGTAAAACCGGGGTTGCGATGGTTTTTAAAATCTTCACCACGGAAGGTGCCATCCACATCATTAAAAGTGGTGGGGCCCATCATGGCATGATAGGCGCTGGAGTAGAATGTCTGGGCCAATTCCGTAGTGGGCAAATCAGCCTCCAGCACGCCCAACGCCTCATTCCATACCTGTTGCGTCTGTTGTTCAAGGGCATCAAAATCCCAGTGCGGAATCTCCGTGGCGAGATTTTTAGCCGCGCCTTCAATACCCGTGCCGGAAATACCCACCCGTAGCAACAGTGGTTGATCGGGGTTTACCGCCGCATGATCCCATTGAAAAATTGCCTTAATCCGCGTGGCGGAAAAGTGTTTTGGCCGGGGAGAAATGTGGCTGGTAACATGGCCATCCACCAGCACATCATACGACTGAATCGGAGCGCTGAATTCCATGACAAAATAAGCCTGCCGATTCTTAGCCCAACCGTGGCTATAACGTTTGCCGCTGATTCGGGTGGGACTTTCAATCGTTAACTCGGCGTGATACGGGGCGTTGCCTAACCCATGCACCAGATCCAACATTATCCCGCGACGCTTCTCCATCGGCAACGCCGGATAGGTATAACGGTGCATGCCGCTACGGGGCGTGGCCGTTACTTCCGCTTTCACCCGTGGCGTTTGCAGATATACGCTGTAATAACCGGCCCGGACTATTTCCTGCTGATGTGAAAAACGGGATGAATAGCCGGTGTCCTTGTCTCTGGAAACCCAACCGGTATCCGAGCCTAATGCTTCGATTTGCGCTTCATGTTCTTTTCCCGGAGCGCCGGAATTCCATCCCCAATTCCGCCCATCCACCACGGGCATCACCAATACATCGCCCAATTCCTGTGCGCCGGTTCCTGAAATGTGAGTGTGGCTGAACCCAAGGATCGTATTGTCCGGATAATGATAACCGCCGCAATAATGATCCCAATCATACATGTCCCACCCGTTCCACTTCGGTTCCGGCGGCCCCACCGTATCGGGGCTAAGCTGCACCAGCCCAAAGGGCATCGTCGCTCCGGGAAACGTATGCCCATGCCAACCGGTGCCGATGATCGGACGCACTAGACCCGCGAACCGGCCAGATGATGCTGACGCAGTGGCGCTGCCTGTCAATTCCATGGAATTGTTGTCGGCTTGGATACCGTTCTCAGTGGCACAACCCGCCGTCAGTGAACCGACCGCAGCCATCCCCGCCGCAGCCATGAATGCCTTGAGAAAATCGCGCCGCTGAAGACCGTCCGAAATAAGCGTACTCACAATAACTCCTTAGCCATGCCGAAAAGCAAGAAAATTATAATGTATAGCCGCTAGCCTGCCCCGCCAAAGGCCGCCAACGATTAGAAAGCATCGCGCCATTGCGATGGGCACGCGATATTGGAGTGAATTTGGAACCGTGTTCGCGGCAATCCAGACGGGCGATCCACGGTAAACGCGCTGCCCATACTGGTATTACCCGTAATAACGGCCCCGGCACAACCTTTCGTGATACGTACCGCCTTTTTCCTCCCGGGAGCCAGAAACTGGCAACCCATGATGTTGGTCGGAGCACCATCGCACAGAATCGCTGGCTCGCCGCGCCCACGTTTATCCCATGCCTGAAAATTACAGCCAATCATGCTGACCGGCCCGGTTCCTTGGATGGTACCGATGCGGTTGGATGGCCCCCAGAAAGCGCAGTTATTCATGCTGACTTGGGCTGTGTTTTTCGAGCCGATGACGAAACCTTGCGATTCAGCGCCCATCATACCGACGAATTCACCGTTGGTGATCAACAGGCCGCTGGCGGGTTGCGCCGCGTCAACGCGAAGAGCTTCAAAGGTTGAGTCGGCACCAATGCCCAGAAAATTCCCGTTGCAGGTACCGCTGGGCGTCTTTATAAACTGATAGCCGATGCGATAACCCCACGAAAAAGTGTTGAATACATACTGCCAATCTGATCGCCCGAAGATAAAGGATGTGCCATGCGCCTGAATCCAGTTGCACACAGGAGACCCTCCCGTGCAGGGCCAAAAGGGCCAGAAATGAATGTTTTCAATACGGCCAATATCCTCAATGTGATCCGCGATTAAACCTGTTTTAATGG
Organism: Planctomycetota bacterium; assembly: GCA_023489375.1. GTDB lineage: Bacteria > Planctomycetota > Phycisphaerae > WQYP01 > WQYP01 > JAMDCX01. The sequence continues at coordinate 18,775 of JAMDCX010000063.1, read as the reverse complement.
GATGTCCGTACACCCGGGCAATGTAATGCCGCGGAGCTCCCGCAAGATTGATCCCCTGATATGGATTGGTCAATGCGACATCAATAACCGACATATCCTCAACAACCTGCGATTCCGTGATCCGCCCAATGGCCCACGGATACGGCACCGGCTCCGTCGCATTGGGGTCTTGATCCGGATAGTAGATTCCCAAGCCGCGGATGGTGCAGTTCCAGCCGTTGACGCCAATGAATGGCGGTCCGTCCGCTCTGCCTCGCCCCTCGGTGGACAGCAACATCGATCCGCTTGCCGTATTGGCAATACAGGGCGGGGCCAGGAACACGCCCTCCAGCGAAGTATTGGATGGCATGGTCAAATGGCCCTTAAATAGATATCGCCCCACTGGCACATGGACAATGCCGCCGCCAGCGGAATGTGCGGCATCCAACGCTTTCTGAAACGCCGCCGTATTATCCTTCCTCGCGTCACCCCGTGCACCGAACTTCAGCACACTACGGGCGAACGGATTTGCAGCATATCCGCCACCACTATGAATTTGTGTTACCGCCCCCATGGCACCGCGTCCCGCCATCGCCACCCCAGTCATTCCGGCCAAGGCCAACCACTTGCGTCTGGAAAATTCAGTCACTACATAACTCCTTTTGACCATAAATGAAAAACGCCACACTTTACCAGCCCAGATAGATTCCACTGCCGTAAAAGCGTGCCTTGATATTGGACATCGGCACCCACCGCACAGACCCATCATTGTACATTTCATGCGATCCGGCGGGTAAATAATTACCCAGTGAGCCGTCTACATAGTTGGAATCCGCATAGTAGGGATCCGCCGCCGCAGGCCATCCAGACTTACCGGTCGTAGCACCGGCATCCTGAAACATGGCGTTATCCGTTACCAATAGTGTTCCGGGGTTGGATTGCGGGTTTAAAGCCGGCTCGTGGCCGGGATCGGCGTTTAAAAAAAACCAGTCATTACTCAAATTGCCGGACTGCATGTTACCGGTTACTGTCATCCCTGGATAGTAGCCCGCTACAGCGGGTGCATCGTAAGCGGCTTTATAATCACTACCACGATCAATCCAATAGCATAAGCCCAAGGATAACCACCATGTTGTGAGGAGTCCTTGCTTGTCATAATTGCATACACCTCCCTCGGGATTGACTTGCGGCCCGATCTGCGATTCCTGCGCAACGCCGCTCTCGGTGTCCGGACAGAATAAAAGGCTTAAACCAGTTGCCGTCGGGCTCAGGATGCCGGGCCTTGCGGTTGACGGAATCATAATTCCACCTGATCCACCAGACGGCATAGTTCCACTTTCCACACCAAAAGAATCATAGTAAAGCAAGGCCAGACCCGCTATCGGGTACGTGGTGCCATGCGGCCCGCCGGCATAAATCTGATCTCCAAACGGGAAATTCCAATCGTTGGCCAGCGGGTATTGCCCTCTGTATTCATCGGCGTATTCGTGCAGAGCAATGCCTATCTGCCGTATGTTGGAGGCCCCCTGTATTCGCAGAGCCAATCGCCTGGCCCGCGCCAGCGCCGGCAACAACAGCGCGATGAGAATGGCGATGATGGAAATCACCACCAATAATTCGACGAGGGTGAAAGCATTTCGACGTTTCATAAAAACTCCTTGTCATGGTGTTGAGTGTGCAGTTTTCATTTTTCAATCGGAAAAAGGAGGGCCGGGAGTTTTAATCTCTCCAGCCCTCCCGTTGCCATCCATTTATCGGCGGTTTCTCGGCCTGCAACAATGCAAGCAAGAAAGTCCAGCATCAAGGCATCTGCGACCAACCCCATGGCGGGTGAGGATAACTGCGTCCCAAGACTCAGCCACCGGTTCTACCGGTGGTGTCCGGGACTATTTCCGTTCCGCCGTCACCGTATGCATCATTGCCCGCCGCGTCAAACCGCCTTCCGGCGTTTCAGCAACAGCAAGCCTAATCCGCCAACTGCCACCAGACCCAGCGTGGCGGGTTCGGGCACGGTCCGCAACTGAAAAGCATTGATCTGAGCATCCATTCCGTACCCCCCACCGGTCACGGGCGCGGGGGTCATCGAAATAGTCTGGGTACCAGAGTTGTCCGCAACGAATGTTCCGGTAATGAACTGCCCCCCTGATGTCCCGGTACCATTCCCCCCCAAGTACTCAATGGTGGCCGAATCGCTGGTGCTACCGCTCAACGTTTCGGACCGGTTGTTGCTCCCGCCAACGCGGTAATCAGCGACCCATATCTCGATCTGATATAGCTGACCTGAAGCAAGGCCTGTAACGGCCAAGTCCATCGGATCCGAGCCGGTACCAACAAGGGTAGCTGCTTGATCAAGGATTCCATTGTATGATGCGCCGAAGTTTGTACCACCACCGATATTAAGATTATACCCCATGGTGTCGCCAGACACTGGTGTGGAGATGGTAACATTCCCCTGCACAGCGACTGGCTGGCCGTTATCGGCGGTGAAGGCGTTGAAGGTGACACCATTGACTATTTCTGTTTGCGTGGGGCAACCGAACGCATCGGCGATGACAAGGCTTCCGACCGTGCTTACATCGGAGGGGCCGGAGATATTGGTGGCGGTACCCCAAGTGATCACGGAACCAAAGCTCGCCGCCGATGCTGTAGCAAACACCACCAGTGCCGAGCCAGCGATGGCCACCTTGGCGGCCATCGAGGAACCGTGAGAATTTGATAAAAACTTGGAAAACATAAACGACTCCTTATACTCCGCTCCCTTATGGTTGCGGTGTGAATTGTCCATTGACCGAATGGACGACGGTTTGCCGCAACCATCTGCGGCGGATATCACGATATTGGATTTGTTACTCATAACATATTTCCTTATATAAGTAACCAACTTTGCTCTCCCACTGCCCGCCAACCACACGGTTGACAAATTAACAGTTGAGAAGTTCCATGAATTAAATCCCAGTCGGACCTCCTTGACCAACTTGCCTGAAAAACCCTTCCGCGTTATTCGCCTCCTTTCTCTAATACCGGTGCCCGCGGCAGGCACTTGAACCATGTAATAATCACAACCACCAGGCGGAACTTGGTGCCGCCTAATTGGTGTCACTGATAACAGTATGAACCATCAGACCGGCCATTACAATGAGAATTTTCGTAAAATACATACGTTTTTTCATAATGTTTTTCCATGCCAAATATCAAGGAATCTAACCTTAATGTGCCGGTTTATGCCGACAACGTGGTATCCATACGCCATTATTGGCTTAACACCAATCTTTCTCCATGTCGACATACGAGGGTTTTGAGGGTGGGAAATCGGCTTTGGCAGTATGCGACAAAATCAAGGGGATCGGCACGGTTGGCCGCGAACATCTCATAGTGCGCCGGTATGACCCAGCGCGGTTGTAAAACACCCGCCAGATCGGCCGCTTCCTGATAGGTCATGTTTCCCACAATCCCGGCGGTGTAGCGTTTGGCGTCGCGACCATTGATCGGCAAAAACATGACATCGTGCCGCCACCGTCGCAATTTGGTGATCATACCTTCATACATACAGGTATCGCCGGCGTGATATAGGGTCCAGTTACCAACCTGAATAATAAATTGCAAACAGGGGTACTGTCCGCTGGCCGGATCGGGATTCAGCAGTTCATGGGCCGCGGCAATGGCGCTAATGCGTATGGAATTCACTTCGATCGTCTGCCCGTCGTCCAAGCCTGCGAAACGATCCGGAGCCATGTCCAGATCCCGTGCCAGGCCCGCCCGCAATACATCGGGCACGATAAATTTTGCCTGCGGAGAAGCTTTCGCCATGGCCGGCCAAACGGAACGATCAATATGATCGGCATGATCATGGGAACCGCAAATAACATCTGCGTGGCGAATAAGCGCGGCCTCCAGCAGCGGCGGTACCAATCGCCCCTCCACTGCGCTTAAGAATGGATCCAGATAAATGATCTTATCCGCAATCTTCACAACGAAGCTATGCTGTCCCAGCCACCAGATACCCAGTTCATGTTTGGCCGGTGTGAATTGATCAATATCGTTGATAAGGTCGCGTCCGATTAACATAAAATACTCTCCGATGGTAACTACGAAATATTCGATGCAAGCCAAGCCGGTATTTCCGGTGTCGCCCCCGGCTGCGAACAGACAAACGCCGCCAGACGGCAGGCCCGGTGATTAATGGTGTCCAGAGAGGCTCCAGAAAGAATTCCCAGAGCCAGCGCGGCAGTGAAGGCATCGCCGGCCCCCACGGTATCGACCACAGACACCGGAAAGCCGCCGCACTCGGATATTGCGGATGGTGTGTATAAAACCGCGCCATGCCGGCCGCGTGTCAGAGCGATCAGTTCCAGTGGATACATCCGAAATAGTTGGGATATCCGGATGGCCGTACTTCCGCCCAGGCCGAACATTTCCGCCAGAACGTTGAGTTCCTCATCATTGAGCTTGAGCACATTGGATAATTGCAGACTTTCTTCAATGACCGACGGCGAATAATACGCCTGCCTCAAATTGATGTCGAAGATGCGTCGGCACTGCTTCCGGGTGGCACCAAGAACCTTCAATATGGTGCTACGGGATTCTCCGGATCGCTGGCACAACGATCCAAAGCAGACCGCATCCGCCCTCTGCGCCAGAGTCATCATCTCCGGATGAAAAGAAATAAAATCCCATGCGGCATTCTCACGGATGCAGTAGGCAGGAACTCCCTGCGGATCAATGTCCACCGTTACTACTCCGGTGGGATGTCGGTGATCCCTGACGATAAACGTAGAATTTACTCCGAGCCGGTTCAAAGCCTGCAGAATATCCCGGCCCGCCTCATCCTCTCCCACTGCGCTGATGACCGCGGCATTGGCACCCAGCACTTTTACGTGATAAGCAAAATTGGCCGGTGCGCCGCCGAGCTTCCGTCCCGTTGGAAGTAAATCCCAGAGAATTTCACCGATGCCAATAAGCGTCGGCTTTGCAGCGTTGTGTTTATTCAAGGCCAATATCCTCAATACCAGCTGTAATGTTACGGACACCGAAAGTGTCGGCGAAATTCGCCCGGGGGCTGGCCAAACTTACTTTTGAACATAATGCTCAAATATTCAGCATGTTTAATTCCAACCCGCGTGGCAATTTCCGGCAGTGTCCAGTCCGTATCGATCAGCAATTGCCGCACACGCTGGAGCCGCACCCGCATTATTTCCGCTTTCGGCGAACGGCCTAGAATTTCCGCAAAACGGTGCTCAAGCGTACTACGCGAGATCAGCGATGAAACCGAGGCCCCAAGATGATCCAGCACGTCTTCAACACTGATACCCTCACAGGCATGGTCGCGAATAAAGCGAAGTGCCTTGGCGATCCGCTGGTCTTCAACCGCCAGAACGTCGGTGGAATGTCTTGTTGCCACGCCCAATGGTTCAATACAGACTTCTTGCGATGGCGGTTGATGGCCGTGCATCATTTTATCCAGTAATGCTGCAGCCTCGTAACCGATCCTATCCGTTGCCGGGATGACGCTGCTAAGCGGCGGGTCCGCCAATTCACAAAGCACTTCATCATTATCTACTCCGATAACCGCCACTTCGTCCGGTACGGTTATTCGATGTTTCTTGCAGGCATTAAGCACTTGCCGCCCACGCAGATCATTACAGGCCATTATACCAATCGGTTTAGGAAGTTTTTTCAGCCATTCACCGAGTTCCCGCTCGTGGAACATTGCCGCAGATTCCCGCTGCCAGGTCGCGGCCGTATGCGGCGTGCCACCTTCATAAGTAAGTGTCTTAAAATGACTTTCCTTGAGATAATGAACGAAATCATCGCGACGTCGCGCCGAATAATCTACCCCGGCGTAACCACAATAGCCAAAATTGCGGAATCCCTGCTCGCGTAAATGGTCGGCAGCCAGTTGAGCAATACGGCAATATTCGCTGCCAACCATGGGAATCCCCGGCGTGCGAAATTTTCGACGAACATCGACGACTGGAATCTTCAGTCGCTGCAAGGCCTGCAACAACGCTGTTGAATCAATACGCGCTATGACGCCGTCGCATTGTGACCGCATGAGCCAGCGTGGCGTTTTATCATCCCATTCCCAGGGGTGATACGCAATAGACCAGTTGCCTTGCGTGCGGGCATAACGGGCGATTCCGCGCAATAATCCGCGGCCAAAAGCACGCCCGGATTCAATAATCAGAGCCACGGTCAGCAATTGTTTTGAACGCATTGTTGGACTCGCTCCATGATTTACCGCCGGACCTTGACATCAACAAAATTCTATACCGTTCCGGTGGCAATTCCTTCCTTTTGCCGCCCGGCGTGATAGCCATATAAACCATAGAATGCAATATAGATGTATGATATCATCGGGACAATAAAAGAGAACTGTATACCACAATGGTCGGCGACAATACCTTGCAATGGTGGCATCAGAGCACCGCCAAATACCGACATCATCAATAATGATGCCGCCTGGCTTTTCAGTGCTCCTAATCCCTCAATGGCCAGTGAAAAGATATTGGACCACATGACTGAATCAAACAAACCGATACCCAATATGGACCATATTGCCGCAGCACCGGCCGACAGCATGCCCGTCAGCAGCAGGGCGATGATAATAAAGCTGAACAACGCCAGCATCCGCTGCGGGCTGGCCGCCCCCAGAAAGAACGCGACGAGCATTACCGCCAGCATCACACCGTAATGCAACGCATTGGCCCGTCCCGATAATAACCAGACCGTGATAAAAGCCACCACCGGCAGCGATACCACGACCGTATTTCGCAGCCACCTTCTGACATCGCTTAACGCAAACGCTCCCATAAATCGGCCGATCATTAAACCACCCCAGTAAAAGGCCAGAAACCTGGAAGCCGCTTCATGGCTAAGCCCGCCGAGCCTGGGCAGATTCAGGTAATTAATAATGGAGCTGCCCACGCAGACTTCGCCCCCGACATACATGAAAATGGCCATCATACCCAGCACGGTGTGCGGATGTTTAAGGGCGCCGGCTCCGTGTGTAACATGTTCGGTGTTCGTGAAGTTTGGCAAATGGGCAAACATAAAAAATACCGCCAGTATCAGGAACACACCACCCACACAAAGATAGGGAATTTTCACAGATTGGGCGCCATGACTTCCCGGCCCATTGAAAACTTTAAAAATCAGCCAGCCCGCGATAATCGGACCGATGGTGGTGCCAAAGGAATTAAAAGCCTGCGATAGATTCAACCGGCTGGAAGCGGTACGCTCTGGCCCCAGGATGGTGATGTACGGATTGGCGGCAATTTGCAGCATGGCAAATCCGATGCCCACAATAAATAACGCCATGAGAAAAAAGGGATAGGATATTAAGATTGCCGCCGGGTAGAATAGCATACTTCCGGCCGCCGCAATCAACAGGCCTATGATGACGCCATTTTTATAGCCGATGCGGTTGATCGGATCGCCCCAGAACATGGAAATCAGGTAATAGAGCAACGATCCAAACGTGTAGGCGCCAAAAAATGCAAATTGGATCAGCATCACTTGAAAATAATTAAGTGTAAACGCTTCTTTAAAACGTGGAATGAGAATGTCATTCCAGACCGTCATGAATCCCCACATGAAAAACAGGATGGTCATGATTGTAAATGGACCACGGTAAGTCCGATTGGCACCTTGCCCGGAAGTTTCAGTCGGCACACAGACTGTATGTACATTGGTCGCCATCTTAAATCGCCTTATATTCCGAATTCATACCGGCCAAAAACTGCGTATTTTATTGCGCAAAAAGCTCACACTCTGTTGCAATTGATCCATACCATCCACACCATCTTCAATACTGATCCAACCGTTAAAACCCACGGATTTCAATTCCGTAAAAATGGCATCGTAATCATTCAGGCCCCGGCCAATAACACCATGGCATAAAAGTTTGGCATAACCCGTCACATCCTCCTGTCGCCGCAGATCCTCAATAGTTCCATAAGCCAGATATCGGTCGCTGGCGTGCATCGTTATAACGCGGTCTTTCACTCGATGCAGGAGTTCCAGGGGATCTTCACCCGCCAGGATGGTATTGCTTGGATCATAGTTAACGCCAAAGTTAGGTGCGGCAATACGCCCGATCAGTTCACAAAACACATCCATTTTCTGGGCGAATTCAGGAAACGTCCAATAGCCGTCCTTATAATGATTTTCCAGAATCAGCGTAATACCACGATCCGCGGCGTAAGGTAAACATTGTAGTATAGAGTCGGCGGCGTATCGCAAACCATCCTCCCGCGTTACCTCGGGTCGGCGCTGGCCGGAAAGCACACGGCAATATTTTCCCCCCAGACCTGCGGTCATATCAATCCAGTATTTTTCCAATTCGACCTGTCGATGCCGAAACTCCGGATCGGGATGCGTAAAATCGGGTGAGCAGCACAGCATGGGAATACACCGCCCCTGATTCTCTACCATTTTTCGGAACATCGGCCAGTTCCGGTCATCTTGGAGATCGAGAAAACCGCTGTAAAACTCCAAGCCGTCCACATCCAGACTTGCCGACAAGTCGATCCACCGCTCCAGAGACATCGACCCATCCACACACAGATTATCCAGAAAGGCCTTGGGAAATGCGGCCAATTGCGGCATTATTTATTCTCCTTGAGTGGATTGCGGCCTATGACCGGATATTGTTCCAAGTCCAGAACACTGCCGGAAATGGGCCGGCTTTCGTCGCTTAGCCAGTACACCGCCGCCCCGGCGATGTGCTCCGGGCTTAAAATGTGTCCCGATGGCGCGAAAGCGGCGGGAATATGCTCCGACCAATGAGGATCAAGACCTTCTGATATTTTCAATTTATATTCATTGGCCGTAAGTACCCAGCCTACGTTAAAGTGATTCACACGGACACCTTGGCGTCCCAGCGCATCGGCCAAATTGCGGGATAAGGTCATCAATGCGCCCTTGGAAATACTATATGCCAGCTGATTGGCTTCACCGGTATAAGCGTTGATGGATCCGATATTCAATACGCTGCCCTGTGTAGCTTCCATGGATTTCAATGCCGCCTGGATCAAAAGCAGCGGGGCGCGTACGTTTATAGCCATGGCGCGATCAAATAGTTCCGCGTTGGTAGTATGAATATTACTGCGTACCAACCATGCGGCGTTATTAACCAGACCATCGATCTTACCAAATGCGGTCAGCGCCGAGGCAATCAAACGCGGCGCGGCGCCGGCATCCGATAGATCATCAATATACAGACTGGCTGCTGATCCCAGGGAAGAAGCGACCTGTTCACCCGCATCGCGCCGCGTGCCATGAATCAGCACGCGTGCTCCCTCCGCAACGCAACGCCGGGCAATGGCCTCGCCAATGCCGGTGGTGCTGCCTGTGACAATAATTACCTTGTCTTTTAAGCGCATACACGATCCTTCCATGCGGTGTAAAATCCCTGTCGTCCGTCCTCAAGCATCTGGGCGGGGTCGACACGCCATAATGAATCCGGCCACTGATGCGCCGAAAAGATTTCCAGACAATAGGCCCCGCTATAACCGGCCGCTTCAATGGCCCCAAACAATGTCGGCAGGTCAATAATGCCCTGTCCCGGCAATACGCGATCAGCTAATCCGCGCGGCTGTTCACGGGGCCAGTCACAGATGTGTACGCCGAATATAAGCGGCCCCAACGCGCGGATTCGCCGGGCTATATCCCGTTCATGCCATACATGCCATACGTCCAACATCAGTCCGAAATGCGGATGATTGATATCGTCAATCAGATGTAGAGCCTCATCCAGTGAGCAAATAAATGTATCGGCATTCATCAAAATTGGATGCAATGGTTCAAACATGATCCGGACACCTCGATCCGCCGCATAGCGAGCCAGATCGCCGTACAATTGCCGCGCAGTTTGATGCGCAAAACGAAAATTATAGCCGGGAGCATTACCGCCGATGGTTACCAACGGAATATTTTGACCGGAAAAGTTTTCGGCAAATAGATCAATGGTCCGCCGATAGGCCTTCAATCGTGCCCGTGGATCATCCATATCCGGGCACATGGAATCCTTAAAAAGAGCATGCACGCGTGGTTGAATACTCGTAAGGCGTAATCCGCTTTCACGCAACATGGCCAATTGCTCGCGGGAATGTACCGGGTCGGCGGAGAGTTTACGTTCGCATACTTCAATGCCGGTAATGCCCAGACGGCGATACAGAGCCACATCTTGCTCAAAGGACTGATCCCAGGTAGTAAATTCACTGACAGAAAATAATGGCAACTCATTCATAAATGTGGAGGTTTCGCCGGACTCATGGTTTGAGTATGGCTTTGACCACTTCTCCGTCATGCATTTTTTCAAACGCGTCATGCCAATTTTCCAGTGGCCAAACGCCACCGATGATTGGTTTCACATCCAGTTGCCCGGATGCCAGCAGGCTTATCACACGTTCCCAAACCGGCCAGTTGTGACTGAAGCTGCCTTGCAATGTGATATTCTTCTGTACCAATGGATCCAGTGAAAACCCCAGCGGTTGCGGTCCCCATCCCACTTTGTTTATCCAGCCGTTGGGCCGGACAATTTGCAGAGCGGTTTGCAGAGTCGCGGAAACCCCGGCGGCATCAATAACGCCATCAACGCCCAATCCATCACCCTGCCTGGCCCATTCCGGCAAGTCGCCGATAATGGGAATACAACCATAGGATTGGGCTTTCTCAAGACGGTTACGGTCGCGCTCCAACCCGCAGATGGCTACCGTTGCTCCGCACAAACGCGCCACTGCGGAACATAAAATGCCAATAGTTCCCGGACCGAAAACCACTATGCGATCTCCCGGTTTAATACATGCGTTTTGTACAACCGCGTTATATGCAACGCAGCACGGTTCAGTTAACGCCGCCGTCTCCATCGGAAGATTATCCGGAAGCCGGTGCAGGCAACGGGCGGGCACACGTACATAATGCGTCATGGCACCATCCACCCCATATCCAAACCCTTTACGACCGGGGTCCAAGTTGTAAAATCCCTGGCGACTCATGGGATTATCCGGATCAATTACCGCCGCCGTTTCGCTGACCACCCGTTGACCGATTCGCCATCCGGTTACGCCTGAACCGATGGCGTGAATAACCCCAGCGAATTCATGGCCTAAAACGACCGGGTAATTCACAGGCCAACTGTGGTCTGCGGTCCATTGGTGCAGATCACTTCCGCATACACCTACCGCCTCAACTTTCAATAATACATCCAGTGGGCTGATTTCCGGCCGTTTTACAGCACGTAATTCAACGGCATGTTTGGTTGGAGCAAAATTAACTACCGCCATTTCAGTCATGTTCTGGCCTCCGTGGCAATATCACCATAGGCATGGACTTTTTCGCAAATCAATCGCAACGATTCCTCCAAGTCGCCACTGGCGACCTTAAATGCGTCCGCATCAATGGTCAGCGGTGCTCCCAATACCACCAATGGGGCTCCATATTCCGGTGCCCGGATGGCCTGTTCCAGAGTTAATCCACCGACAGCCTGTACCGGCACATTGACAGCGGCCACAACTTGATGGAGTTGATCCAGAGGACTGGGCATTCCTTTTCCGCGAGCGGCAATGCCGCGACGTTCATCATATCCTATGTGGTGGATAACATAATCACAGCCCATATCTTCCAGGTATCTGGCCCCGGCCACCATGTCCGGACAGGCCAGATTATCCCCCATTACTTTCACATTGTAATCAAGTCCCGCCTTCACCACACAGCGGACGGTTTCTTCATGGGCGCGAGCCATGACTACTACATGTGTAGCGCCGGCTTGAGCCATCATTTGCGCTTCCAGATAGCCGCCATCCATTGTTTTTAAATCGGCTACGATAGGCACGTTTGGAAATCGCTGCCGCAACGCCCGCACGCCATTCATACCTTCGGCGATAATCAATGGTGTGCCCGCCTCAAGCCAGTCCACGCCGGCGCGAATCGCCAGTTGTGCGGTTAATAAGGCTTCTTCAATAGTAGTCAGATCCAATGAAATCTGTACGATCGGTTCCACAAATTTTCTCCTGTCAGGCACCTGATGACCGAAACTTTACTTAAGTTTCTTCATTGCATGCCGATCATCTTTGCGTAATATAACCGTCCAATGGAGAGCTTGTCATTGAGGTTTTGCGTGAAATGACTACGTTTTTCCATAATGTGTTTTTGTAATAATTTTGCGAATAAATGGGGAAGCTGCACCCGTGGATTCAAAGCGGACTGTCAACAAGTTCATGCGGTAGCAACTGGGACCAATAATAATATATCCACTTTTTGGCAAGGTCATATACGCCGATGTCAAGCCAAAGTTAAAATGTCCTCCTTGATGGGACGTGGCGCGACAGGTTTTTTGAAGCCATCAGTGGTTCATGCGAAGATAAGGCTTGACCGCTGGAGTTGGTGATGCAAAAAAGGTCGAAAGACACGAGGGAATGCCGCATTATGTGGTAATGGAGGGAGGAGAGTTGCAAGTCGCCCGCCGGCGACGCAGGCGGAGGCGAGCCGTTTGGGTATCGAGTATTATTCTTATTGTTGGTCATCAGGCGGTACGTTGGGTCCGATAGGAGTCCATCAGGCCAGCCTAATCAAACGGCGCCGGATGGTTATATATTCCGCCCGCTCGATACGCCGTTGGCAGGAGTTGATCTTCCAGCGTGATCGCCATGTTCATGCACACTTCTGCGATGCGTCGTCACGGCCAAGGGGCAAGCCCCATGTTGTGGACGCCCCCGATTTCGCTGACTCCTCATCAGTAATGCCTCTTGGCCCATGACCTCCTCTTTTTCCAAAAGAGGACATTTTAACTTTGGTATGACACGCCTGAATAAGCAGTGGACGGCGGATGCGTTTATGAATATACTATACAATTCCAATGGCCGGGGTCATGGGCGCTGGTGGTTGTGAAACCGGACGGTTGATATGACTGTAGATCAGGAGTTTTGGCGTGGCCAAGCATAAGACACACAAGGGAATGAAGAAGCGGGTAAAAATAACCGCAACTGGAAAAGTAAAATTTCATAAGCATAATAAAGGACATCTGCAAAGCGGCAAGTCGGGAAACCGGCGACGGCGTTTGCGCGGGACTACCAGTATAACCGGACCCTTTGCGGAAAAGATTATTACCTTGCTGGGGCCTTCCGCACGCTAAGGCCCGTCAGGATGGTCTGGACGGAGTCCGGACGTTGACGGTGAAAAAATCAGGGATCAACACCAGAATCATTTATTAAGGAATTTACCATGCCTCGAGTAAGAATTGGAGCGGCCCGAAAACAACGGCACAAGCGTCTGCTGAAGCGCGCTAAGGGTTTTGTCGGTGGGCGCAGTAAACTGTATAAAACAGCGCATGAAACACTGCTGCGGGCTGGTGCCAACCGGTTCAGCGGCCGCAAGGAAAAAAAACGTGATTATCGCGCGCTGTGGATTACACGCTTGACGGCGGCGGCACGCGGACGGGGCTTGCGTTATAGCCAGTTGATTGCGGGCCTCAATAAAGCCAATATCAAGCTGAATCGTAAGAGTCTCAGTGAAATCGCCATCGCCGATCCGTCGGCCTTTGATGCCATTGTTGCCAAAGCGCGTGAAGCACTGGGCCTGCCCGCCGCAGCTTGACGTGGTGCGGGTTTAAAGGCCGTGTCCGGCCGTGGAGAAATGGTGCCACGTGAATCTTGATGAATTACAGGCCGCCGCTCAAAAAGAACTTTCCACGCTGGCCACCATGGAACAGTTGGAAGCGTTTCGCATTAAATATCTTGGTGGCAAAGGCCTTTTGAAAGCCGCCAGTGACCATCTCAAAACCCTGCCCAATGATCAAAAGCGGACCCATGGCGGTAAACTCAATACGGTCAAGCAGGCCATACAGATCGGGTATGAAGAAGCCAAAACGCGACTGGCTGGCAACCCGGAAACCGTCGACACACGTGTGGATATCACCGAGCCGGGGCGCATGGCGTTCGTCGATTATCATTCCGGATCGCTGCATATTGTTCATCAAACCATTGAGGCTTTGACGGATTTGTTCGGGCAAATGGGATTTTCCATTGCCGAGGGACCGGAAATTGAAGATGAATTCCATAATTTTGAAGCCCTGAATGTGCCGCCGCAACACCCGGCACGTGATCCTCTGGATAATTTTTATATACAGCGGCCTCCCGGTGCTACAGCCTATATGCTCCGCTCCCAAACCAGTTCCGTTCAGATACGGGTATTGGAAAAACAAAAGCCGCCGATACGGATTGTGTCCCCGGGCCGTGTTTATCGTCCGGATACGGTGGACGCCACGCACAGCTTTATGTTTCATCAGATTGAGGGACTGGTGGTGGATGAACACATAACTATGATTGATCTCAAAACATGTATTGATCAATTTGCCAAGGCGTTCTTTGGCGCGGATGTGGAAACACGCTTTCGCCCCAGTTTTTTTCCGTTTACTGAACCCAGTGCGGAATTTGATGTGCAATTCCATTATGCCGACGGGGAATCCAGATGGGTGGAACTCGGCGGCTGCGGCATGGTGGATCCCAACGTGCTGGAGATGGTGCATGTAGATCCGGAAAAGTATACCGGGTTTGCTTTTGGACTGGGTGTGGAACGGATTGCCATGCGCAAACATGGAATTGAAGATATACGTCTGTTATTTGAAAATGATGTGCGATTTCTGCAACAATTTTGAATTTGGCCTTTCGCCGGTGATGTGGATCACCTTAGTGCATTCGGTAGACGCAGTATCCAACCGCGTATCTGAGATTTGAAATCTGAGCACCGTTGCTTTTTGTCAGAATTGAGCCTCTTCAAAAGACCGATGTTTCCGCTTCTACACAGACCGTTTCCATCACGGCTCTGGAAAACAAGCCAGCAGATTTCATGTTCCAGAACCGTCCATTACCACCGGCGGAAAATGCTGGAGCTGCACCTGACAAATCCGGATCAACTGGCCAGGGCGGCCAGCACTTCCTGGAGATGATTTTCCACTTTGACCTTGCGAAATATTTTAGCAATTCGTCCTTCGGCGTTGATGATGAAGGTCGAGCGTTCCAGGCCCATATATTTTTTCCCATACATTGATTTCTCTTTCCATACGCCATATTTTTCCGCTACCGCATGATCCACATCGGCCAGCAGTGGAAAAGGGAGGTGGAATTTCTGTCGAAACTTTTCATGGCACACCACAGAATCAGGGCTGACTCCAAGAACGACCGCGCCGGCTTTTTCCAAGGCTTTGATTCCATCGCGAAAATTGCACGCTTCTTTCGTGCATCCCGGAGTATCATCCCTGGGATAAAAATAAAGCACCACTATTTTTCCTTTGAATGCGGCCAGATTGATATTCGCACCGGTGGTGGCGGGCAGTGTAAATACAGGGGCGAGGTCGTTTTCAGCAATCGTCATCGTAACCATCCTTATCACAACATCTGCACCAACTATAATAATCAATGATAAGCATCATGCAGGCAATCGGCCAGTATGGTAACCGTTCATAATGGCTGAGGATTCTACATGATCGGGCGTCGATCACCGCATGGCGAGGCTGGTGTGCACTTCCGGTATGGTAATGCGGATGCTCAAGAAGCTGTTGCCGCTAAATAAACCATACCGTCCGCATGAATAAGTACAACGCGCTAACCACTACGATTTTCATCATTCCACCCCTATGGTGGAACCTCCGCGGGGTTTGATGGCGAATCATCGGTTGTAGAGACTGAGGTGCCTGTCACAACGGAAGAATTTACTTCCAACACCTCCCCATCCGTATGAACTGCCAACCAGTCTTGTACGCTTCGGCGTACCGTTTCGGCCGTTTTATCATCAGTTATGGGAATATATAAACCCCCATCATGAACGCGGTATTGATGATAAGACACCAGTGCCGCAAGTTCTTCCAGCGGGGCCCTGACAACGTCAGCAGGTTCCGGTGCTTTTCCACTGCCGACGGCCATCCATGAGTCTACGGCGGCGGCGGCAGCACGATCCTTGACTTCCGGTAAAGCGGCTAACCAGCCGGCCCCGGAGATAAAGGGAGCTACCCAATGTCTGGTTTTGCCGCGTTGTAGAATAAGATATTTCCAATACTCCATATTATGCACGGCGGCCAATTCGCCATGGCATAATCGATCGGCGTGATCCAGCTTGCGTTTCAGGCGCGCGGCCTGGTGAAAATCCATGGCGGTGGCGGCCGTGCGCATCAGGTGTTCCTGATTAAGCATCCATTGCCTCCGGACACCCGGGGTATCGGCTGCAAAATCAGCGGCGATGGAAATTTGCCGACGATACTCCGCCATGGAAATACTGCCATCACAGGGTGCCGGACATTGGCCCAATTCTTTATAAGTACAGGCCTGCCCCCGTGGCGACTTGCAAAGAATGGCATAATAGCGGCATAAATCAAATAACTCTTCCAGGTCATGAACCAGCGTTGCGGCCGATCGGCTGGTGGGCAGCGGGCCAGCCGTAATAGCCGGCGCGGAAGCCAGGACCGAGGAAATTTTCCAGCGTGGAAAATCCGCCTCAGGATTGACCGTTAGAAAACAAGCGGCTTTCCATGCCAGCATGGCGCTATAACGCTCCGGAAATAAAACGCGTACTGTTTGATAGTACCACCAGCTTGCGGCAAAAGCGCTGCCGACACGGCGATAGCGAATGGTTTCTGTGATTTCCGCATAATTAAGGCGCACGGGCTTAGGGACCGTCTGGACCAGGCGGTTTTGTAAGGCACGGCGTAAATTGGCAGTTGTGGCGGCGATAATTGGGGAACCATCTGCGGCAAAACAGGCGTAAACCGCAGGTTTTGCGGGTATGAAATCATCGCCATCGCTATCGGGCCTTCGGTGTACAGATATTAAATTGGGCTCCTCTCCAGAGGCTTCTTTCGTTTCCATTGTGGACGTTGCGGTGTGCTCCGCAGACATACTTTTCAATAACCTGGCCACCGTGGCACAATCCGGCAGCAAAGCTGTGATGGGATCATTTACATCGGCCATGTACACGCTCGCAACGGTTCAGGCACAGTAACGTCACACAGGCATACCGGTAATCATCGCCTCAAAAACCAGAGTCCCGTTGCAAATGCCCTGGCAGTTGGCAATGATTCGACGGCGCGAAATATCCACCGCCTGCGCAATAAGATATAGTGAAGTCGGAGGCACCACGGTTCCGCGAAAACGCACGTTATCCGCTTTGGTAAACCCCATAAAGTTAATTTCCGGAACAACCTTACGCGCCATAAAAGCACACAATTGCGCCGCCGCCTCCACCATCAATACACCCGGCATTAAAGGACGGCCGGGAATGTGCCCGCGCGCCCAAAATTCATGGTCATCAACATGTTTGACGCCTATAACTGTGGCGGCGGGATAATCAATGTGGATAATGGCTGAAAGCTGCTCCATCTCGAAGCGCTGCGGATTAATTTTTCGGATTTCATCCAGGGAAAACTCCTCTTTTTTCAAATCCAGCTTACTTAGGTCATACAGTAGCGATGGGGCCATGAATCTAATTTCCTTTCTCAATATATATACTGTATGCGGCTATTCATGAGACATCTGATACCCATTATATCTCTAAAATCAGCGCTTTCCCGCATATTACCCTTCTTTCCATGTATCATTGGAAGCCGCGTTGAGTATATACACGCTACCAAGCCCGCGACTCTTCGCGCCATTCCCTTTCTCCCGGCGCGGTACGTTCCCCACAATCATAATCCTGTCCAGATGTTATGACTGTGGCCATAACCGCAAAAGTTTACTTGTGATACACCAAAAGCACCAGCATGGTGATCAGAGCCACCAGCGCCATGACAAAGGCGCTATTGATCATCCAGGTATTGCGGCTGCGCGATTTTTCAATCCATTCCTGCACCTGCATCGCTGAGCTGGCGTAGCAGCTCCGCACCTGATCCAGACAATCTACCGCATGATTATTGGCTACCTGCAGGCGATCAATCATCATGGAGAAGCGATTAAAAGATTCCACCAGCTGACGGTCAATTTCATTGCCGGTTTCAATTTGTTCGCGCAAGCGGCGCAAAGATTCCCCCGGGTCTTTGCCGCCGGTAATGCTGCCGAGGGTTTCATTTATCTTTTTCTGTTGTTGCGCATGCATCGCCAGGCGATCTGTAATGACGTCCAGCATTTCCGTCTGCATCCGGCTGGTTTGCGGCAGTGCCTCCACTGCGTGCGGCATCGCGTTTAGCCGATGTAAAAGTTCCTCTTGCCGCCGCACCTGTCCGTCCAGTAAGCCGCGCAACTCCTGTACCGTTTCCAGAAGCGAATCATAACTTTGCTGGAGTTTATAGTTATTAGGCTCCGGTATAGCCGGACCGACCCGGGACAACACGTCCGGATTACCGGCCTCCGTGGGGCTGTTTTTTAACGCTCCCCAAGCTTGGTAGTCCACAATGGTCGGCTGATGACCGCCAATCGCCCGTTTAAATGCCTGCATCATACCCATATTACAACTCCTATATTTTACCATTCATATTATAGCAACGCGAATGGGTCAACGGTAATGCAACAGCTGAAGGGGCCTTAACAGATCGGCACGTTTTCGCCGGTATCGGGGACAGTCTGACGGTAACCGTTCATGACTGCATCAACGGCATGGTTGTCAATACGCTTTTATAAAGCGGCCAAAAGCAATGACAACGTGAACTCAATGATTCCGGGATATAGATATCCGGCCTATAACAAAATGGGCAACCGTTCACAGCCCGGCCACCAACATCATCCACTCTGTGGTCGTGCCGCAATGAATAATGAGTAATGAGACGGCCTGGCGGCCTTAATGAGACGTTGCGCTGCGCTACACTTAAAAACGCAGG
>JAMDCX010000039.1 GCA_023489375.1 Planctomycetota bacterium | reverse complement strand
AGCAAAGCGCCGTGTTGCGTCTCATTAAGGCCGCAAGGCCGTCTCATTATTCATTATTCATTATTCATTGAGCGACAACCTCTGTTTCTCTCCGCTTCCTCTTTGTGCAATGATGCTGCTCAACGGCCATTGGTCATTGAAACTCAGTCCCAAGCAGCGATCAACATATTTCACGACGACGACACAACGAGCAATGATTACATCATTGATACATCAATATGGATTTATGCCTTAATCACTGAAATTCTCCTCCGTTTACCTCCGCTACCTCCTTGTGAATGTTCGTTTGAACCACGGATAGCACCGATATCACGGTTACATTATTTCGAACCCGCTGTTTGATTCAATAATAACGAAAAGACATTGGTAGCGCGGCTTGGCGGTAAGTTTTGAAAGTATTGTGTAAATATATTCATATATTGAATATTTAATATATCTGTATTCGGCTGGGCCGTTATTGGAGTTTTGCAACTAAGTATTTCTGACGAGCGTTAATGTGCAAAGAGGAGATGATTCCACGGTGAGGATAGGCTGAACAGCTGTGTTTTATGGTGCACCGCCGAAAAACTTCAGTTATTTTAGAAAAAATATTCCAATCTGTAGTCCGATAATATAGGCATTATTCGCATTCTAATGGCATATTTTGACTGTTTTCCCGGATTCCATCTATCCGCGTTGTGCTTTGTTCTTTCACACCCTTGGCTTCTTTCCGGATATGGTGTACATTGTTTTTAGTTCTTGGATAATTTACGTTATTCAATCCAAGGGCATGAGGTTTTTGTATGGTACGGTCGAGAGACAATCTGATCTTCGTTGAATCCGAAATGGGTTTTCCGGATGACAGTGTATTTGATGGCCAGTGCGCCGATGTGTTTACCTTGACGGCACCATCCTATCTTTCTGTTGATGGTTCATTAAGCGCAGCGCCTCATTATTCCTTGATGCGCAGCGCTGCCCCCCCCCCACACGCACACACACACACACACAGAAATACGTACATAATTTATCTGCACGCCTGCATAAAATTATTGCAATCGGCACATTGGCCACGCCTGGCCACAGGTATGAAGAACTTTGCGCACCATGCGCTGTGGGTAATCAGGCCGTTCCGTGGGGACAGACGCATAACTCCACCACAGCTTTTCGGTATTCCAGTGTTGCAGGGACAACGTGAATATTCCGGCTATGGAAGTGTTATGTCAACAGGTGCTGCCAAAGGGTATAAATTCGCCGCATACCACAATGCGGCAGTTATTAACATGTCGGCCGCCGATATGGGTGTTAGAGAAAGGAGGCGAATGGCGGAAAGGTTTTTCCGGTGAGTTGGCCAAGGAGGGCCGACTTGAGACTATTTCATGGAGGTTCTCAACTGCGGATTTGCCAACCGTGTGGCTGGCAGGCAGTGGGAGAGCAAATTGGTTCCTTACATAAGGAAATATAGTATGAGGAACAAAACCAGTATCGTTACATCCGCCGCAGATGGTTGCGGCCAACCGTCGTCCATTCGGTCAATGGACAATTTACCGAGCCGCGACCATAAGGGAGCGGAGTACAAGGAATCGTTTATGTTTTCCAATCGTTCATCAGTTTCACATGGTTCTGCCTTGGCCATTGCGGCATTCGCGACTGTGGCCTTGGTAGGGTTGGCTGGTACCGTTTCGGCCAGCGTGGTTACTACCATATATTCGGAGAGTTTTGGCGGTGCGCCAACTACCACACCGCTCGCTGGAACTGCCCCGACGGTGGATAATGGCACCAGTTCAACATGGACTGCAACTTCCGGAATTTCCGACAGTGGATATACCAACAATAGTACGGCTATTGGCTACCTAAGTTTCACCCCCATAAGCGGTAATATCTATACGTTGTCGGCGAATCTTGCCGGAAGCGGGACCCCTAACAATGGTGCATGGTTGTCTCTAGGCTTTCTGATTACACCCACAACATCCGGAAATGTGCGTTTTGATGGCAGCGGCAGCGGTACTGAAAATGCTGTAGATTGGGTGCTATTGTACACACCTGGCAGTTCAACAGTTAATGGCTCGCTATTCGAAGGACCAGGCACATCGGCGGGCGGGGCCAATTATTACGTCGGCAACGACCAAAACAGCAGTGGACTGGATACAGGGGATTTTTCCATTGTACTCAACACTGCCGGAACACCGAGTGCGTGGACAGCAAAAATTTTCGACAATGGCACAGCGATATCGGGCAATCTTTCTGTTCCGTCCGGTATCACAGCCGTCGGGATTGGAAATGATGGAACTGTGTCTGCCGGGCAATTTAGCAATTTTTCACTTACATCTTCACCGGTGCCTGAACCGGCCACATTGGGCCTGGTGGCCATTGGCGGATTAGGCTTGCTGTTGCTGAAGCGGCGGAAGGCGGTTTGATATACGGCAAAGGTGCGGCGTTGCAATAGGTGTTTCCCATTGCAACGCCGCCAGCCAAAATTAAGAGTTGCATGAATAACTGCCTTGTTTATTGATGCGGGTTTGAGTGTTAATAATTTTGTCAATAAAAAAAAACCGATAGCCGATAATAATCGATAGAGGTGCGTTCGATTTGCTCGAAGTTCCCAGTGATTGTTTATAATGCTGGTAGCTTGAAATTTTACACCGAACACTTTAACAAGGAGTTCTTTATGAAACGTCGAAATGCATTCACCCTCATCGAATTACTGGTGGTCATCAGCATTATTGCCCTTCTTATCGCATTGCTGCTGCCGGCGTTGGCCCGAGCACGGCAATTGGCGGTGCGAATACAAGGTGCGTCGAATATGCGGCAGATCGGCATTGCGCTGCATGAGTATGCCAATATATATCGTGGCCAGTATCCACTGGCATGTGACGCCGCCTTTAACTTTGCTGATTCTAATATGGGGCCACCGTCGGGCACCTCAGGCCTTTCTGCTCTGTATCTATCCTCCTATGGCTATCTTTCAGGTGGGTGGTACGTCAATCCACGATCCGGGGTACTTCCTGATACGCCTGCTGGAATAAGTCTGCTGTTTTGCCCGGATACCAGTAGTGGTTTCCAGCAATACAGTCCCGTGTGGGAATTTCCCCCGGCCAGCTATAATGCTCAAGGGTTATGCAGCCGCTGGACAACAGCCCCTTTGGGCTTGAGCTACTGGGTTGACGAAGGGATGGATTACAGCCCCGCCTATGATTTTTCCACTATCGCTAATGGTGGGACAGTGCCATGGGCCGCAGATATGCAATACCAGACAGGTGGTGGGCCAGTCGGGCGCTATAACTTTGATCCACAGCATCAGCCGGCACTTAATCCGCAATCTGGGAGCGGCACACTGCTGGTCACAGATAATGCGTTATTTACCGATCAGACTGGTTTGCAGGGCTTAGCCGCCCCCGGAACTGGCGCTCTGACCTGGCTGCCTGTCGGCGCATATTCCAATTATGTCGATGAAGGTATGGGTAATGCGTTGCCCGCCGGCGAACATGAAATGTATAACGACGGCTCTGTGCGGTGGGTACCGATGTCCAACATCAAAGTACGGTTCAGCTGGATATCCAGCGCGTACGAGGGCTGGTAAAGCTGGTGAACAAGGGCATCGCTGCAGCGGTGGTCATGATCCAATAGCAGCTTTGCATTTGCTGTCACCAGGTGTCAGTAGTACCATATCTATGGATTTAGCGAAGAGTTATGACATTAAGCATGGGACCGTAATAACTTCCCGATTGGTATTACCATGGAATACTCCACCACCGGCCAAGCCGGTGGCTATTTGATGGATAGTGCTCCGGAAGCCGCGTACCAACTGGCGCAATGACTATTTGGAATTTGGTCCTTTATTCACGGCAAGACACGTACTTGAGGCGGAAGGATGGCAGGCGGTGTGATATAAAACATCTTGGCATGCGGCGAAAACATTGACAGATTTTATAGAATTTCAAAATCTTGTTTCAAATTTTATTCGGGAGAATTGGGGTTGCTTTTTTTCAGACGGGGGGAGATATTTTATGCATCGCACGCTCCTGGTGGGCCTGAAGAACAGAATTGTTGTGACGGGTTATTGAATTTTTGAAGCATCATTGTGGAGAATCATCATCATGAAGCCTATTTCCAGGCGTCGTTTTGTTCAGGCTGTTTCCGCTGCGGGTGCCGCCATGGCGATGCCGGAAGGCTTGCCGGCAACATCGGCCGCAGCGCACCGTGTGCGTGTGAGCCATCACGATGGCGCGGTCGCCGCACGCCTCGTAAATGATCCAGCGGGTGGAACACTGGAAATTCCATGCACCATGCCCATGGCTTCGGGTGCGCCGTTGGGAGGCATCGGAACCGGCTTTATTGAACTGCGGCCCGACGGGAGTTTTTATAAGTGGCTGATCTTCAACGTGGGACAGTGGGCTGGCAATATACCCGCCAGTCAGTCCGGCGTGAATCCGGACATGGGGCCGCAGAGTCTGCAACTGCTGCTGTGGACACGGGAACAGGGAACTGAATCGGCCAAGTTTCGGCGGCTGTATTTGCGGCCGCATGAAAACAATCCGTTGTCTCTGTCATACGTGCAGGATATAGAATCGATTGAGTATGAAGCGTGGTTTCCCATGACCACGCTGCACTACCATGATTCTACCTTGCCCATCCGCGTTAGCGCTACAGCCTTTTCCCCGTTCTTTCCCGGCCACGCCCGGGAATCAGCGACACCGGGATTCAATATGGTCTTTACGCTGGAAAATACCGGTTCCCAACCGGTCGAAGTATCGTTGCTGTCCTTACTGCATAACCCACTGGCCACCGGACATAAGCAGCGGCAACTGAACAACACGATCCGGCAGACCGGCCCGACCACAACGTTGGCCATGAAAACCAATGTGGATGCGGAAAATAAAACCACACTGGGCAGCCTGTGCCTTTCCATGACCGGCGGAACGCACACCTGGATTTCCGGTACGTTCAGCCAGTACGCCAGTACCACGGGCTTGTGCAATTGGGATACACCGCGCGTCCGTTACATGATGCTGGATGTGCTGCAGAAGTTTTTTGTGGACGGCAAACTCCCCAACACTTCCGGGGCAACCGACCCGGCCCGGGAATTCACACTCACCGAATCGCAGATCAACGCCTTAACGGCGGCGGAGGCGGATCATTGGTTGCAGCGCCTTTCCAAGGATGCATTACTGAACCGTGTCATTACCGGTGTCCGTATCGCGTCGCCGGGGCTTCTGGAATCGATCTCCGGACGCAGAGAAATTCTGCAGGAAATAAGGAACAATCTCTTTGGCGGTCTTCGTTCAACGTGGGGCACCGGGGCCTTGGCTTCCAGTGTAACCCTGGCTCCAGGAGAAAAACAGGAAATTCGCTTAACGTTCAGCTGGTACTTTCCACACCACTTCAGCCAGTGGGGTGAGGATATGGGCCACAACTACGCGAATTGGTTTTCAGATGCGGTCGATGTCAATGCTTATCTGGTGCATCAATACCCCACGCATCGCCGGCAAACGGAATTATTCGCCCGTACACTGGCGGATACCTCCTTGGGCAGCCCACTGGCCTTCAGCTGGTCCAGTCATCTGAGCACCGCAGTCACCAACACCTGGTGGGTTAAGGATGGTAACTACGGAATCTGGGAGGGTCTGGGTTGCTGCGGTTTGAGCACCATGGATGTCGAATACTTCGGCAGTTTTCCCATTGTCGCGCTGTTTCCGGAATTGAAACTTTCCCAGATGCGCCGGATGCTCTCCTTTCAAAAGCCCAACGGCCAGGTGCCGCACAACTATCTGGGTGATTTTAATCATGTGGATAACGGCTGGGCCCGGGTGGTTCTCAATCCGCTTTATGTCATGATGGTCTACCATGAATATTTATGGACGGCGGATCAGGCTTACCTGACTTATATGTGGCCTCATGTGGTTAAGGCGATGAACTACACCGCCTCGCTGGATACCAACGGCGACGGCCTCCCGGATAAAGGTACTGCCGTGCAGACCTATGATGTATGGGGTTTGCGCGGTTCGCCAGCTTATGTCAGTTCAATCTGGATCGGGGCCTTGCAGGCGGGCATTCAGTTAGCTGAAGCCATGAAACATCCGCACAA
>JAMDCX010000044.1 GCA_023489375.1 Planctomycetota bacterium | reverse complement strand
CTAGTGCTCTGTCACACCTATAAATTAGGGGCCAAGGTTCTGTGGGCTTTGTCGCTCGTCTTCAGAGTATTCACCCAATACACCTTCCTCCTCGCTTCGCGCCCAGGTCCCCTTGGCCTAGCGTCAAAGCTAATTTATAGGCGTGACAAAGCACTATGTTGTTCCGTGCCATGCTGTTATTTTACGCTCTTAAAATTCAAATGACACCTTACTGCTTGGATGTTTCGCAATTTTTAACCTGCCAATGGTTACCTGTAATCCTTATACCGTTGTCTATACGAAATTGATGAAAAAATGTGGTAGAAAAAAAGAGGGGATGCCTCAAAAAACGTAAACAGGCCAACGGATATTCCGTCGGCGTATGCCACGCTTTACGGGAGTTCATCCCCATAATTTATATTAGAACATACCGTAGCCAAAATGTCAAGAGATGGATATTGTGCGGCCATATTTTTAGCTGGGACGATATTTTCAGAGCTAACGCGCGGGCCAAGGCCACGCGGCTAACATGGAATTTGACGGCATCGGGCTGCGAAATTGATGGGGGACTAAAGAATTGCCAAAAATATGGCCGCACCCGGTGTATTTGACACCAATATGGTCGGAGAGTGAAGGCCGGCGGAAGCCGGGCGGCGGTAGTGACAGAAACAAGTTTTTGTAAGCCCCCACAGGAGGGAACGAAAGTCGCGGAGATAATGAAATAATGAGATATGATTGCGGGTAATGCGGCAGCAACATATTCTTAAAAACCGTTGCCGGAAATTGCGGCAGATAAAGATTGTCGCGTGCGAAACAATTGATGGATTGACATAAGGGGTTGAAATATGCGTACAGGAAAGCGTTTGGCCGTGATATTGATGACATTGCTGTTATGTTCCGAATTGATCGGGTGTAGCGGTATGGCGACACCGCGTCAGGAGATACAAGCGCCACAGCTTAATCCGGCGTTACT
The DNA here is from genome assembly GCA_023489375.1 of Planctomycetota bacterium. GTDB lineage: Bacteria > Planctomycetota > Phycisphaerae > WQYP01 > WQYP01 > JAMDCX01. The sequence continues at coordinate 5,110 of JAMDCX010000044.1, read as the reverse complement.
GCAAATTCTTTGCTCTCTGGCGAAGGGGCATAAAAACAAAACTCAACTGGCTTTTCTGGCGGACTTCAAAGGGCTTTGTGCTCCGGTGAAAAAATTCAACCGCTACATGTCCAGCAGTCAGGGCCAACTATTAAGGCAGCTAAAGGCGTGGGCGGAAAAACATCATGTAAAACTGCATTATGTGTATCGCCCCGGCTTGTTTGGCCAAGCCCAGAAAATTATCAACCATGATGAAGGCGGCCTGTTGCTGCACAGCAATGCGGCTGATTTCCAGAAACGCTATCTGATCATGATGTATATGGATTATTCCTGGCAACTGGCCATGGATAAGGCGGCACACAAGCAGGCCCGGACCCATCATGCCGGCCCCGGTCTGATGGCGTACCTGGACCACGCCACTGCGGTAAATAAACAGTCTCTTACCGATCTTTGGCAACTTCTACAACACTATCACTGGCAGAAGGGAACCTGATATCAACCGCAACCGTGCAAGCGTATGGTGTACTTTCGACGCATCATCATGTCCTTGCGTCTTTGTGTCACAATCCGTCGAGTTCTTCGTCGCATGCTAAAGCATTTCAGACGGCTTTCATCAGCATGTCAGTAGACATGCCTGGTAGATAGCTACAAAGCCCGCTTGCCGATTCGTTTCAGGAATTCCGCTTCGTCAATAATCTCTACTCCCAGTTTGCGGGCTTTTTCCAGTTTGCCGCCCGCATCTTCCCCGACCACCACCAGCGTGGTATTCTTGCTCACCGTTTCCCCGGCTTTTCCGCCCAGTGATGCAATTAAGGTATTAATTTCATGACGGGCGTAATGTTGCAGTTTACCGGTGACCACTACTGTTTGTCCGGCCAATGGACCGTTGTTGTGCCGTTCGCGGGCGGGCGTGGTTTTCACGCCCAGGCCTTCCAGTTCACGCAGTAATTCGAGGCCCCCCTGTTGATGTAAATAATGGTGCAGGCTTTGGGCCACCACTTCACCAACACCTTCCACTTTTTCAAAATCCGCAAATGACGCCCCGGCCAAAGCCTCCACAGATGGAAACTGACATGCAATATCCTCCGCGGTGCGCACACCAACATGCAGAATACCCAACCCGGCCAGCAGACGCTCCAGCCCGCGGTTTTTGCTGTCCGCAATAGCGGTAATTAAATTGGCGGCCGATTTTTCTCCCATGCGCTCCAGACCCGCCGCATCTTCCAGTTTAAGGCGGTACAAGTCCGGAATGGTCGTTACCAATCCTCTGGCCATGAGTTGCTGCACCACCGCCGGGCCGAGATTTTCAATATCCATTTGATCGCGTGCCCCGAAAAACAGCAGGCGTTCTTCGCGTTGGGCGGGGCAGGCAAGATTACCGCAACGGACAAATCCGCCGTCACGAACTGTCGGCAACGCACAGGAAGGACATATCGGCGGCGGCACGATGGGCACAGCGTTCTCCGGACGTTTGGCTGGTACGCTGCCGACAACGTAAGGAATAACTTCCCCCGCCTTCTGCACAATAACGCGATCATGCAGGCGAATATCTTTGAGGGCTATTTCATCAAAGTTATGCAAACTGGCACGGTACACCTGGGTGCCGCTGATAAACACCGGTGGTTCAAACTCCGCCACCGGCGTAATGGTGCCGGTTTTCCCCACCTGAAATACCACCCGGGCCAATTGTGTTTCCGCCTGCTCCGGCTGATACTTAAACGCGATACACCAGCGCGGCGCCCGGGCTGTGGCGCCAAGCCGCCGGCGTTGAGCTAAGGAATCGAGTTTCACTACTACACCATCCGTGTCATAAGGCAGATTTTTCCGCAGCGTGTCCAGATAGTGAATATACTCCAGCACGGCGGCTATATCCTGCGCCGGATGAACATATTCCGATACCGGAAATCCCACCGCTTTGAGATAACGCAGCCATTGCTGATACGTGGCAAACTCATAATTCTCCACCACGCCCTGCCCATGCGGCAGGAATCGTAATTTCCGTTCCGCCACCTGGCGCGGGTCCAGGAGTTTGAGCGTGCCGGCGGCGGTATTCCGGGGATTAGCATACAGTTCCTCCCCCATGGCTTCCTGGCGCTGGTTAATAACCAGAAATTGCTGCCGGGTTAAAAACGTTTCGCCGCGCACTTCCAGCACGGGTGGAAACGTCCCGGGAAAATCCACATCCCGGATGATCGGCTTGGGATCGTGCAACCGCAGGGGAATATCATGAATGGTTCGGGCGTTCTGGGTTACATCATCGCCGGTATCACCATCACCGCGTGTGGCGGCCTGCACCAAAAGGCCATTTTCATAACGCAGAGACAGCGATACGCCGTCAATTTTCGGCTCACAGACATAACTATAATCGTCGCCTTCCAGCAGCTTCCGTATCCGCTGATCAAATTCCCGCACTTCACCTTCGCTGTAGGTATTATCAATGGAAATCATGGCCATAGCATGGCGCACGGAAGCAAACGACTGCAACGGCTTGCCGCCGACACGCTGCGTTGGTGAATCCGGCGTGATAAATTCAGGATGCGCCCGCTCCAGATCGGTAAGCCGGCGGAGCAACTCATCATAATCCTGATCCGAAATTTCCGGTTTGGCCTGCTGGTAATAAAGCTCATCATGCCGCCTGATTTCCCGCCGCAAAGAGTCCATGATCTGCAATATTGAATCACTCATAGCGATGGTTATATCCGGACTGGCACCGCCTCACCACCGGCGCACTGTTTACACAGCCGCGTGGTGGACAAAGCACCGCTCTGTAACGCAGGCGTATAATCTTTATATTCCTCAGGCATTGGATGCAGGCAAGATGCTTGCACAACAAAGAGGTTAATGCTGATAACGGCGTTACGACACATTTCCGATGCGTTTATGCTGGAGTCTGGGATCGTGCCAGCCTCCCCAAGGGGTAAAACAGGTCACCGGCCGAGCCCTTGCGCGGCATGTGGGGCGGATGCCATCAACTCTTGAGCTTCAGTGACCGCCGTGATGGCATCGGCTTGAGTGATGTGGGGTTTGATTTTTCGCAGTGCCCGCGCTTTGGAATCTGTCGTATCTGCTACCGAAAATTCCGGTGAAATATACAAGACCGTTGCCAGGCGTTCCAATTCCGCTACACCTTTCTTGCCAACAGCTTGCGCCACAAATGTGATTTGGCGTTGAAAATCGGGCAGGATAGCGGATGCTGCTTTTTCCAAGCGGTCGGAATTGGCCGTGGGCACGATGGCCGGCCCGTAATCCGGGGTGCGGATGACAAGTTCAACAATTTTCTCCGCCCGCATAGTAGCCAATTCGTCACGCAGGTCAAAAGAAAACGGACCGTGTTTGTAAAGCACGTAATAGTAACCGGTCGGGACTTCGGTTAAGGTCTGTAACATAAAGACGGCTTTCTGGACATGCGTTTCTCCGCACCAACTACCCTCTTTTGCCAATGAGCGCATCAAAGTAGTAACAATGGCTTTTTTTGCATCACTTTCCATGAGTTAAATCTCCTGCTGGTTTATGATACTCGATCGGTTCTTCTGGACAAAATCTCGAGCCGCAGGGGCTATAGCCGGTTCGGCAAACACAAAATCCACCACGGCTGATGGCAAGTTTTGAATAATGTTTGAAATCGCCAGCGAAGAAATAATCCTACCATCGTGCATGAGCACGGGAAAATCAAGCGATCCAGGTTTTGCGGGCTTGCTGTCAAGGCGAAGCTGCTTGGAGTCAAATTTCTTGCATAACGCGCGGTAAACCGCCTCTGCGGGCTTGCTATTGCCTTTGACATCATCGGGATTTTGTTCATAAACCAGCTTGAAGTGCTGCCTATTGGCGATGCGACGCGCCGGCTCATGACCGGGGACACCGGGTGTACGAGCCGCATGCGCAATCGCCGCTGTGATCTCATTATCTGTCTGGAGCAGATGCTGCACCGGTGACGTCGCAAATTTTCCGCCAGGCAGCCAAGCCCTGAGAAAATCCATAAGGTGGATATTGTAAATCCTTCGAACTGGGTGAAAATAAAGCTGTGAATACATGAAATAACGCGCCAGGTTGAGGGCTTCTGCAGAATGAATCCCCCCGTGCTCAACACCAAGTTGCAATTCTTCGGACTGGCCGCCCTCGCCTGATGGTGGCGGAGGGAGAATACGCAGTGTATCAACGAGCCGATAGTGGTCAAAGCGTCCATAAGCCACGCCCGCATGATAGGAGTCGCGCAAAAGATAATCCATCCGGTCGGCCCCAAAAGCGTCCCCAACGATAATTTCGGAAAGCAACCCCTCCAACAGAGAGAAAACGTGCTTCTTTGCCTCCTTTGGTCCCAAGGCAAGATTCACGACATCAGCCGGTCGCAATGGTGGTGTCATCCTCTCCCAGATCGCGGCGAGATCTGAAGATTGAATAATTTGGGCGGTAATTTGTTCGTGGCTACTGTCGGGAGGCAGCATATCCTCCGCCGCATGGGAGAAAGGCAGATGCCCCATGTCATGGCATAGGGCTGCCATTCGAATTGCCTTACGCCAGTACGCCCGCTTTTCTGAATTAAATAATTCCGGAAGCAGCCGTTTGGTATTGTCATTAGTATTATTTGGATCGGTGGTAATATCGAATATCCGGCTGGCAAGCTCCATTACCCCCAGCGAATGCTCAAACCGCTTGTGTGTGGCACCCGGGTATACAAGGTACGTTAACGCAAGTTGGTTGATGTGGCGTAATCGTTGGAATGGCTGCGAATCCAGTACCAACCGTTCGTCGGAATCAAGCCGGACGAACACGTGTATGGGATCACGGATTTCGTGAAACGCTTTAACAGCCAAAATCAACTCCCGCTATTAATGGGAATGTAATATGGGTAGCCACTTACTCCGCATATTAGCCCCGGATTTTACCGGGAAATAATTTTGCGTCCAGCAAGTGACAACCCTTTCGCGTTCCGGCTATGGCCAGACGCGATGGCCTACCTGCTCAACCCGGCTATCCGGATTGCTACCCGCCAACGGCCCGCGTGTTGGCGTTGGCAGCGCGTTTCCACCCATCCGTTCGAGATTTATTTCCGCCGCCCAAGACCCGTTGCCGCATTAGCCATGCCGCTGATGCTGGCGTAGTTCGTTCAGCGGAACCCAATCTCCCGGTGCCC
>JAMDCX010000067.1 GCA_023489375.1 Planctomycetota bacterium | reverse complement strand
AGCCTGCACGATACGCCAGTATGTCATACCAAAGTTAAAATGTCCGGATTTCTGACGAAACTGACGGCCGAGGTGGTTCATCGAGATATGGAACACTGGCGGTTAACACCACGGGTATATGGCCTAGGCATCGGGGTTTTTGCGGGCCATGGCGCATCCCGCTCGCCTCTGTCGCCGGCGGGGCGACTTGCAGCTCTCCTTCCTCTTAAAATGGTCGGGAGTGATACGTGGTGTATTGCGGCCTAATGGACTGCCGCCGCATGTTTCCGATTCCGTCGCGAGTAACGGCCAGGGGGCTGTGGCAAGACCCACCAAGAGCATCTGCAAGCTTGTGCGACGGCCTCGATCAAAGGGGTGCAATGCACCGAAGCGGACATTTTAACATTGGCTAAATAGCGGACATTTTAACTTTGGTTTGACAGCGCGATACGCCAGTAATGAATATAACGCAATTATATGATAAGCTGGCTAGCCTGCCGGCCGCTCTGTAGTTAATGAATAATGAATAAAAAAAATCACCACAAAGGAGAACGGGGTTTCAGGTTTCAGGTTAGAGTGAGCCGGTGGGTTTATCCCACCGGAAAAGTTGCGCTGGCGGCATAGTGCCGCCACGGGAAAACGAAAAATGAGCAACGAGCAAAAAACTATTGCAATTCCTGCGTTTTTAAGTGTAGCGCAGCGCAACGTTTCATTAAGGCCGTAAGGCCGTCTCATTACTCATTGCGGCGCGGCCGCGGGGTGGACGATGCTGGTGACCAGGCCGTGAACGGTTGCAGATTTTCCAACCTGCAAGTTATGCAAAAAACGGTTATACATTCGTATGATGCCGCTTATGTTTCAGGTGGCGGGTCGGACACGCCGCTATCCGCCGGCGGAGGCAGGGTAATGATGACTTTTTTAATCCGGCGTGCATCACTTTCCGTGACGGTAACGGTAATGCCTTCAACGGTAACGGAGGCTCCTTTGCCGGGGATGGTGCCCAGTTCGTGAATCACCAGACCACTGATAGTCTGGTAGTCCTGATTTTCAGGCAGATGACTGTCCAATTCACGGTTTAAATCTGTGATGTTAGCCCGGCCATCGGCTTCTACAGTGTGGGCATCAATATGACGCAACTGCGACGCGGGCGTTTTTTCATACTCATCGGCAATATCGCCTACGATTTCCTCCAGAATATCTTCACTGGTAATCAGACCGGCGGTCCCGCCGAATTCATCAAGCACAATGGCGATATGAACTCTTTGTGCCCGGAATTGCCGCAGAAGATCGCGTAATGGTTTGGAATGCGGTACAAAAAGCGGTGGTCGCATCAATTTGCGAATATCGGGCGTGGTCGTATCGGCGGGGGCCACACCGAGAAACTGTAACAAATCCTTCGCATAAAGAATGCCGACTATATTATCCAAATTGCCGTCATGAACAGGCAGGCGTGAAAGTCCATCCCGCAAAATTTTATCGCGGATTTTATCCAGGGGTTCATGGATACTGATGGTAATCATGTCCGTGCGCGGCATCATGATCTGTCCTACCTGTAAATCCCGGAAGCTGATAATGCCTTCAATCATTTTCCGCTGGTCTTCATCAACGGCGCCCTCGGCGGTGCCTTCGGAGACGGCGGCCAGAATTTCTTCGGTGGTTTCCGCGACTTCCTCCTGGGCATGTTGCCGGGGATCAATGCCGGAAAGACGCCGAACCAGTTCATCAAACAACCGCATAAAATAAACCAGCGGAGAGGTGATAACGCTGATAAGGCGTAACCATGGCCAGCATGCGGCGATCAGTTTCTCGCCGCTGTATGCGGCCAGAGCGTTGGGAATGGCGACCGAGAAAATCAGCAATAGAATAGCGGCCACCACTGCCATAGCACCAAACCGGAGCGGCGATGACATCGCCCCCGGAATACCACATCCGGCATACAACGTGGCGGTGGTAAGCGTTACATTAAAACCGATCCGCCCGATAGAGGCTGTCAGCGCCAGTTTGTCCTGCTGCTGATTTATTGAATCAAAATCCGCCTCACGGCTGCGTTTAATTAGTTCTTTTTCCAGGGTAACACGTGACATGGTACGTAGCGCATAGGCTAAGGTTGACGCGGGTATCGTGCCGGCCAATGATCCAACGATCACCACAATGGGCCAATTCATCGGCGGACTCCATGGCTGCGGCAGGGTAAAGTTTTTGTTCGGACCATTCCCCCAGCCTCAGCCCCAGCCCCTGGCAGCGGTCCATTTTTTTCTATGGCGGTGTCGGTTATACGGTAGAGCCGCTGAGGGGGTTTGGTACCGGATCCGGTGTAATACACTGCCGGGAGACCCATTTGCTGAAGAATAAAATCTTCTTTGCGGTGCATGATTCCGGCCTGGCGGTTGGACCGATCATCATATCCAATGCAATGCAACAAGCTGTGAATACAGTAGAGCAGTATCTCCAACTCTGCCCGTCGATGAGGTCTTATGCTGGCTTGTCGTTCCGCTTCATCCACGCAAATGATGGTTTCCAGGTCCAGCGGGGCGTCTTTTCGATCTGTATCGGTGTAATTAAACGTCAACACATCCGTCGTGGTAGCCAGATTCATAGTCCGCTGATGGTATTGGATCATGCGTTGATCCTCCACGAGGTGCACAATCCATTGGCCGGTAGTCACATGGAGTAATTCGGCGGCACCTTGCGCATACCAGCAAACCCAATGACGCATCTTGCGCGGCACAGATAATCGCAGGCGGCGACTCGTTGGAGGCAGTATCTCCAGCTTGATACTCATGTGCTCCTCTTTATGCCAGCCGGGAAACGGGTAAAGTTTTGGGATATGGCATTCGGCCATGATACGCTCCGACCAGGGTGCGAACCAATGATTGCTCAATAATGGTAAGCTCGGAAAGCGTTAAATGACACTGCTCAAATTGTCCATCTAACAGCCGCTTCATAATCAGTTGATGCACCGCGCCTTCTATCTTGGCCGCGGAGGGTTCAGGCATGGATCGGATAATCCCTTCCGCGCCATCGCAGATCATCAAAATGGCGGTCTCTTTGCTGTGTGGTTTAGGCCCCGGATATCGAAATTCAGTTTCCTGCACCGGTGCGGTCAGTCCACCCGTAAGCGTTTCCCGCGCCTGTCTTTCCCGCGCCGCATGAAAAAAATACTCCACAATGGTGGTACCATGATGTTCGGCGATAAAACTACGCACGGCAGGCGGCAAATGGTATTCTCTGGCCAATTCCAGGCCATCTTTTACATGGCCCACCACGATCAACAGGCTCATGGCCGGAGAAAGCTTTTCATGACGATTCTGGCCGGCGTTCATATTCTCCATGAAATATCCGGGTTTCAGAAGTTTGCCAATGTCATGGTAATAAGCGCCAACGCGGCACAACAGACTCTGCGCCCCCAACGCCCGCGCCGCCGCCTCCGCCATGGAACCCAGGACCAAGCTATGACTGAACGTTCCCGGAGCTTCCATGGCCAGCCGCCGTAACAGCGGCTGATTAGTATCCGACAGTTCCAGCAGTGTCATGGCGGTAGTGATACCGAAAATTCTTTCCACAATGGGTAACAATCCCAGCATTATGAAGATCGCCAAAAATACCGCGCCCGCCGCCAGTATGGCTTGATCCAGCAATACCGCCGTTCCCGGCTGCCGGGCGGCATACAGCCAATCCAACGGCACCGCGTGGGTCAGCGGTGTTCGCGAAAAACCGAAACCCAGCACGGTAGCACCGGCCAGCAGAGCGCTTACCAGTCCAACTCGGATCAACTGCGTACGTGTGCGAATTTCATGCAGACTGACAATTACAATGGCCGAGGTAACGAATGCCGTCAGGAAAAATGCCAGGTTCTGGCCGGTGACCACTGTAACCAGCAAACTGTTCAGGGCTGAAATCCCTATAGCCAAACGCTGGTCGTAGGCGATTACTAAAATCATGGCGGTCAGTAAAATGGGTGTCACGCCCAGCAGATACATCCAAGTAGCCAGACCCGCCACCAGCGTCATTTTTGCCGCTGCTACCGATCCAAGCAGTAAAATAGCCGGTGCCAGGGGGCGGTGAAAAGGGCCTTCCCGCAGGCGCCGGCCCAGGTAAATCGCTCCCAACAGAACCAACACGCAGGTTATTACATAAAGTCCCAGGACGTGTTGCCATAAGGCCCAGGGGTGCTGCCGGAGCAGCCGCTGGCGCCAGGCATTATAGGCGGCATGCAGAATTTCACGACTTGCAGGGGTGATGACTTTTCCGGAATCAATAAGCACCTCTCCGCGATGAAAGACCAGCAGTGGCATGGTGATGGCGGCTTGATTGGCGGCGGCCAGCTTCGCCATGGCGGACGGATCCAGAATGAAGGTGGGAGTGTTCCTGGCGGCTAGAAACGCGGATACTGTATTCCACAAGGGTTCCGGCAGACACTGCTCGACCATGGGGCGAAAGCCACTCCCCTGTGAATCCAGGACGCCCAATTCATTAAGTTTAACACCTCTTTGTACAATCCGGCCGCGGGTGACGGTTCGAAGGATAATGTTGACGCTCGGTGTGCGCGCAATGGCTTTCAGTGTGTTCCGGTCGATGACCGGACGACGCTTCAATTCGCCGATCAAAAGTTTGATCCGGCGGGAATATTGCGGAAATTGGTTGGTGGTAATGATACTGTGCAAATATTTTAACGCCTGGACGTTCAGGGAAGGGAAACGTGTCCGCAATGGTTCCGGCAGGTCGGCGGGAGTTTTAATGGCGGCTACATCATAAGGCAGACTATTGAGTTCCGTACCTATAATGTCCAGCAATTTTCCTTTGTTATTCAGCTTTAACACCGGATTGGTGTGGAGTCGCGCCTGCGCCTGCAGAGCGGCGAACCTGGCCCGGTCCGGAAGGCTGAACGTAACTGGAGATAGAATAGTCGCTGGAGCTTTGATTCCCAGCCATACCGGTTTGCTGTTGGGAATCAGTTCCAGCACCATTAACATCAGCAGACACGACGCGGCAATGGTCATAAACGCCCCTTGCCGGGTAATGATATTCTTCCAAAACTGCTGCCGTGGCGCGGTTTCCTCGGCTACCGCCAGGCGACGTAAACTTTTTTTTTCAAACCACATCCAGTTTCGCTTGCAGTCCTTCACTGTCGAATCAACATCCGAGCTTTTCCTTGCCGTGTACCCATCCATGGACTACTTAAACTGCTGACGCTTTGGGCTTGAACTATCATTACCTGAACGCCGCAGTACATAACCACATTTTACCCGCAGTGGCTGGCAATCTAAAGCTGATAGACAGATTCTATAATAGTAACCGTTCACGGTCATGTCGGTGGGCCAGAATTATCGCGGTTCGGTGTGGCAATTTTTCCGGGCCACATGGCCGTGCAGGGACTCGGCACATAGCCGGCGGCTTTGCCGGCGGTGGAACGTGCCATAAAAGTACCCCGCTACGCCGGAACCAAACGGCGTGAATTGCTTCCGATTTAGCGTTATTACGGCCACACCCGGAATAATTGCCACGCCCTCGCGGTTTTGACATAGCCCAAAGGGTGGGAATCCCTTGTGGTGCAGGTTTCCAGTCTGTTCGATCATCACTTCGTGAACGGTTACGTCAATTCCCTCTGGCGGTGCGTTCCATATAGGCTGCCAGCGTTGCAGGCTTTCGGCGTCCCATAACACAGAACCATTTGCCGTTCACACAGCGCATGACCATATTGAGTGTGCCGGAGTGCGTCAGAGTGTATGTATGCCCGGCGAACATAATGGATTGTTTGCCAAGAGCCGGCATTTCTACATGATGCACATTGCCCATGACCATCACCACCGGTGGGCCAGAGCGGGTGTGAATACACATACAGGTAAGGCTCTGGTGCTCCACCATCTGGCGACAACACATTCCATGTTCACCAGGCATCAACTGGCACATCATCTTCATGTGCATGGCGCCGACCATCGGTTGCTTCGCGGAAGTTAGCCGCCAATAGACCCCGGCCATATCGGCGGCGGATAGTCGCGGCGTCGTGGAAGAGAACAACGCTATCATAATTACCAGCGACGCCGCCAGTGCGGTCAATGGCGTGGCCCACCACAGCCACAGACGCGGTCGGCGGCTTATTTGTCGCCGCAAGGTTTCATCCAGCCGGCGTGTCTCCACCGGCATTGTCGCCAGGCGTGCCAGTCGCCTGGCAACGGCTTGTTGCTGTATATCTCCATGTTCGGCATGGTCGGGTTTGTTATCCATAATTCACACCTGCCCTGTAAATTACCAGGTACTGCGCTACAACCACAGCATAACGCTTAAGGCCAT
>JAMDCX010000012.1 GCA_023489375.1 Planctomycetota bacterium | reverse complement strand
TGATATTTGCGGTTATTCGTCCGCCGTGAACCTGCCGCCGGACTATCCATAATATCCGCGGTGCCAGCGGTGCAGCATCAGCCAAATGAAAATGTATCAGCCAAACATTATTCCCAGCCAGGTGTCTGAGTGCGGATACATTCGGGCTGATGAGAAATGAATGTTGAGCCGTCACCAATTGCCATGAAATCAAAACGGAATACCCAAAGGGGTGTTTATTAAGAATCAGAATTCGCGTATCCGCACCAGCGTGGGAAAACACCCGGGCGATAAAATTCCTGGCACGCCGCGGAGCCGGCGTTCGCCAAGGATGGTCTATATCCTTCAGCGTCATAATTACCGCGAACACCACCATCACCGCTACCGGAATGTTCACCGCATTCCTCCATACTCTGACGTTGCGGGACCTCCGTAATATCAATGCAACCAGCGTTACCGTGCCCAGTGCCGCGAGCAGCGCAATCGATGGCGCCAAATGCTGTTCCACCCTCGCATCGGCACCATAGGGATATTTGTGCAGATAGGCCGCAATGAAGGTCAGAACAAACGGCCCGGCCAGTAGTACCAGTTCCGCCAAGCGCCGCTTGTACCATAATCGTACCAGCCCAAGAAGCACCAGCGGTGCAATGACCAGCGCAATACCCTTGGAACCGCCGAAAGGATAGCTCATCATATTGGATATATGAGCATCAATAAGCCATTTGATGATTGCCAGACCGTGGGGTGGAAAGGCGCTACTCCAGAATTTCTGCATGAAGGTATGGGTATGCCGCATCTGCCCCCGGATAATACCACGATAAAGAACCGCGATAGTCCCCGCCGCCACTATCACCCATAACAGATATATTGTCCGACCAATCCGGGGCCAATGCGTCAACGGACGCGAGGAGACGGTTTCCGAGACCGTGCCACGAACCGTGCTTTGGCCCGAATCTGTATTGGAAAGGCCATTGAGCCTGGGCTCAATCCGCCACCGGCGATGACGACTTGGCCACAGCGTTGGTGATAATGCCGCCAACGCAGCGCCAATTACAAATACACTCGGATACGATGTCGCCATTACCACAGGCGTAATAAGTACCAGGATGATCATCGGGCGATAATCATGCGGTCTGCGGATGGCCCGCAGAGTTAAACCGATGATTCCCAGGGCACTCAACAAATCCAGAGAATAAGGTTTGAAATCGGTGCTGAAACGGCTGGTTGCCAGGGAACACGCAATTAACGCCGTTGCCAGCAGTCCCACTCGTCGCCCGGCAAAGGATTTAATATCGTCCACGCCAGCAACACCACGGCCAGCCCCGCCATCAGGGGAACACATCATAAGACCCAAACGTCGGTACCGAAATGCTGGATGAAGAATTTACTTATCCACAGGAAACCTATCGGGCATACCTGGGCATTACTCAGGGGCCGCATCAAGCCCATATAACCGCGATGCACAATATTGAGGCCCAACGACGCTTCATCATCCCACACTGGAAACCGCAGAAAATAATCTGTAAGCCGCCAGGCCATGCCAGCTGTAATGGCCACAATCAGCCAGAATCTCCAGGCCCGCCAACAGCGCGCTGTAATGAATGCGGGACGCATATATCACCCTGTATTCTTAAAATGCAGCATCCACACATAAACAGGTGGACCGACGCCTCCGAGATGGATGCACTGCCGACGATTTTCCACGAGATTCATCACTACTTTACGTTGTGCCAATTGCTGAGCAACATGAGCCAAAACATTTTTTTGGGCCTGCAGGGAAAAACTCACCACCCACAGGTTGGCTATGGGCACATGAGATAATTGATTGCTGGTCGGCAAGGCTGTCCGCCAGGTGTGACGCTCTCCACGGAGATACCATTGCACATCGGTGGGTATGGCCTTGAGCCCACCTAAAATCACAATTTGCGTGTGTTTTTCAGCACCGGTAAAAACGTCCCGCAAGACTTGTCGCATCTGATACCACCCATGGCTAATCCAAGGATGATCGATGTTAATCGCCGCGGCGACAATGGCGAATATCGCCATTCCGACGCACGCCGCCGCAACCACCGATCGTATGGCCTGGCGTTTATGCCGCGCGGCGCGCAGCAGGAATACTACCGTGTTGAATAACCCCAAAGAGGTCAGCAGCATGATGGCCGGAACCAGGTGCTGCTCCACGCGTGCATCGCGCCCGTAGGGATAATCCCGGAGGAATGAAGCCGCCAGGGTGGCCAGGAACGGCGCCACCAGCAATACCAGCTCCGCCCCGCGTCCGCGACTCCATAGCCGCCAGGCGCCCAACCAGCACAACGGAGAAATCAGCAGCGAGATACCCCATTCACCGCCCATCGGGTAACTCATCATATTGCCGAATTGCGCCCGGATCAGCCACCAGCCCAGATGCCAGTTCAGCGGAGGAAAAGCGGTTCCCCAGGCGCGCACAATACCTTCCTGATGCGTGGCGCGCAACTGTCCGCGCGTTACCGTAAAAAAAAGCAGGGCGAAGCATCCCAGCCATACGACGTTAAATAGTACATACCACGCGGTGCGTGAGGCGGACCGGATTTGCCACAGCCGCACCATTAAGGCCAAACTTACCGCTCCACCGACAAACACCGACGGATAGGAACACACCAGGGCCAACGGAGTAAATAAAATCAGCGCCAGCAGTGGTGCCCAATCGCGAGGTCGTCGCAGCGCCCAAAATCCCAGACCCGTATACGTTAAGGCTACCAGTAAATCTATGGAATACGGCTTAAAATCATTGCTGAACAGCGCCGGAGATAGCGAACAGGCCAGCAAACCGGTTGCCAACATCGCCACCCAAGGTCCGGCAAATTTGCGGGCCACTGGATACATGACCAGCACACTGGCCAAAGATGCCACCAGGGGTATAAACCGCACCGCAAAGGTGGAGGTGCCGAAATGATCTATCATCCATTTGCTCATCCATAGAAATCCGACCGGACAAGCGACGATATAATCCAGGGGCCGCAGCAGCCCCATATAAGAACGATTGAGGATGTTCAGACCGACCACCGCTTCATCGCTGAATATCGGGAAATTAAGAAAATACCGAGTCAATCGCCACAGCACGCCGATGGTGACCAGGGCTATCAGCCAGAAACGCCGGGAATACCATAATTGCGCCCAAATGCGGCGAGTGCCATGGACGCCAGTCGTCGCACTCTTACCTTCTATTCTGGGTTGTGGTGGCGTCACATGCTATTCCACAGATGGTTGTTATGACCTACAACTTGACCGGTACAATCCGTAGAGGATCGAACGGCCCACAAGTGCTCTGTCACGCCTATAAATTAGCTTTGATTGGCTGGAAACGGGCCAGATGCAAGGAGAGAGCGGCGAAAACCGGGTCTCTAGACCCATTAAGCCGGTACGATGCCGTAGATGGCCCGTTTCCGACCAACCCAGACGGCGGGAGCCAAGGGTTCCGTGGGCTTTGTCGCTCGTCGTGAGAATATTCATCAATACATCTTCCTCATCGCTTCGCGCCCAGGTCCCCTTGGCCTTCCATCAAAGCTAATTTATAGGCGCGACAGAGCACAAGATGACTTCATTCTAATAAGACCCCTGCCGACTGACAAATCATGGCCTCATTGCCGCAATGGGAATATGGCCGGTAAGCGTTTATGGTAACCGTTCACGGGCAAAAGTGGCGGAATAAGCAGGAAATCGCCACTTTTCACCTCGATGGTACTGTTTTTCGTGATTTTCACACGGCATGAACTCCAGCTTCCCTATTATTTCTTCGATTTTTCGCGGTAATGGCCCCGTGAACGGTTACCGTTTATGAAAGTACTACCGGGCAGGCTGGAAGCCTGCACCTCAATGAGTGCCTCCGCTTTTGGACACACCGCAACTGCAGCATCTCGTATTCCGCATATAAAATGATGTCTCGTAAAAAGTTCGTCCCCGCAGATTCAGCGGCGGGAGTGTTTACCCTGTCATACGCTTCACAAGCCGTGAAGCCCGGCCAGGGATAATCATGATGTAAACGTATCTGGGGATTAAATATCTCCCCGATGATGGTGAAATTTCAGCCCGGACGACATGTCATGTTAGCCCGCACTCCGGTCATCGCGAGGTCCGCCGCTGTCTGAGTCCCAGTAAAACACCGTGGCTCATCATGCGGCGAATATGCTGGTTAATCCGCCCTTTCTCGTATCCCAGCAGGGTGGAAAACCATTCCAGGACGCCATAAATCATGAATTTGATACGATTTTCCATGCCCAATCGCAGGTAGTTACGGGTCGAGATGGTCGGCAACATCAGAGCCTTGGCCGTACCAATACCCTCGGCCGCGCGGCCCAAATATGTCGGGGTGATCCGTTCCGGTGCCACCCAGTGCAGCAACGATGCTTGCGGTGCGTAAAACAGGCGATGCCCGCTTTTCAAGGCCTGCGCAACAAAAAAGGTATCTTCACCGGCCAGCAGGGCACGTTCGCTACGGCCCAGATCCGTGCGAAATCCTGGAACATCGGCCAAAATGTCGCGCCGAATCGCCAGATTCGCTGCGGCCACTTCACCAGCGGAAAATAATTCACAAATATGTTCGCCGTGATCGACACAGCTCAGCATGTGTTCGGAGCGGCGCGAGAGCCATACGGGACGCGCCACATCTTTCCACCATAGTTCAACCTTACCGGCGACGATGTCCGCCGGGTAATTTTGAAATACCGTCAATAACGCTTCGATCCAACCGGCGGAAATCCATATATCATCATCCAGAAACGCAACAATGTCTCCGCGCGCTACCGACAGCGCCGTATTACGGGCCTGGCTGGCTCCCGCCCGCGGTTCCACCAGGCAGCGTCCTGGAAAGGGAAATCCGGCCAGCACCGATGAGCATGTTTCGACGGTATCATCCGTACAGGCATTCGCACAAATAATCAATTCCACCTCCACCCCCGGTGGTACCGCTAATTGTGAAAGGCTCTGGAGTGTTTGCAGCAGCAACTTCACGCGGTTATGGGTGGCAATCACAATGGATAGACTTTTCGGTTGCTGATTCATAGACCCTCATTTAACCGCCGCCATCTCTTCCCTCCGACGCTGTAACGATAATTATATCATATCTCAAGGGTTATAGGCCGCCGCCGATCCAGCAGCGATGGTTTTTCAGTCACCGCATGAAAATAAGCAAAGATATTCAATTTTGTGCGGAAAAACTCCTTTTGCGCCCGCAAGGTCGGCACCCGGCGATCGTACTGCTGCGGCCAGTTCTTCCAGTCTATTTTAGCTGCATCGTCCGCCGCGATACTCGCGTCCGGATAAGTATACAGGTGTACATTCGGTGCGCCATGATAAATCGGTATCGCATTGCACAGGACGGCATCGCTGAATTTTTCCGTCAGATAATCATTCGCAACCGCCCGCTCAATAGAAAGATAAAAGCAGAAATCCTGAATACCGACATATTTACCTACCCCCGCCGCCCCGGCACCGGAACCGTGATAACCGCCCAGGGTTTTCCCGGAAAGGTTACCGAATATCTCCACGTCGCCGATTTGCTGGCACAACCGGTTGATCATCTCCACGCGCCACGCATAGCGCCCGCTGTCAACTACGGAACATTTGCGGGATTTAACGGGATCAAGTGGTGGCGCCCAGCAACAAAGAGTTGGGGCGTAACGGATATACGCTGGATCATCGCCGGGCTGTGGCCCCTGGACAAAACTCAAGGTGCGGTCCAGTCGCGGGTGGCGGGTTTCAACTTCGCCGGAGAGCAGAAATTTCTGGCCCGCAAGGTCGGCAAAACTTCCAAGTATGGTTTCATTATGGAGATACGCCCCGACGGTAAAGTCCGTCGTAAGATCACGCCGTTCAGGCCGCAGAGATGGAAACGCCCATGGTAAAATATACTTTTCGGCGAATTCGCGATCATACGGGAATTGAAACACCCAGCGTATTGTTTTTACACCGAACCGTAATACGATGCTGTTGTCTTCCAGTGCCGAACGCGATAAGGATCGCGCCCGATATTTCCGGCTTGGCGCAATGGTGTTGCGTATGCGGCATACCAATTTGTTCAGGTTACGCAGGCGCTTAAGCATGCTGGTGGCTCCCCATGCAATTCCGCATCCATATTGCCGACGTGACTCCGTGTTTATTGGAACCATTTATATGTAAATTTACCATCAAAGTTCCATTACGATAATATACTATCGTAATATTACCCGACCGGGATTCAGGCCAAAAGCCTGAGAGCTGATGAACTATAACTCCACCGGATTTACATAGTCGCACGGTGAAATCTGCGGCTAAGTAGGCGCCAAGTTACAAGAGACAGAAGCGGCGCGGCGGCCGCTCCGCAATGAGTAATGAGACGTAGCGCTTTGCTACACTTAAAAGCGCCGGAATCGCAGTAGTTTTTTGCTCGTTGTTCGTTGTGTCGTTGCTCATTATTTATCATACGTCAACCTTCAATCGTTGACGCGACCCGCGGTCGCGGTTTATGCGGCATAGCGGTGGGATAAACCCACCGGTTCGCGTTCCTCCTTGTCTGTAAACTGTAACCTAAGCCCCTTGCCCACCGGCTCGCGGCACTCCCCTTCCCGCACTTTATTCATCACTCATTATTCATTACTCATAGACTACCGCGTGGCCAGCTTCCTGGCCAGCTTATCATCATACTCCTGTGTTTTACTCATTGCTCAAGACCATTCCGCATTCGTATGCAGGCGACGATCAGGCCGTTTAATAAAAGGGCCTGCTCCGCTATACTGCATAAAAAGCTGCGCGCCGGTTGGCCTGCGCCGGATATTGGAGTTATTGATCATGCGCTACCGCGTTATTCCCGGAACTGATTTGAGGGTGTCGGAACTTTCCTTTGGTAATTTTATTTATGGCAGTTTCATGTGGGGGAAGGGGCCAGCGGATGAGCCGGAAGGAATCCGGTTGCAGAACCAGGCGTTGGAGCTGGGGGTTAATTTTTTTGACACTGCAGATGCCTACAATAATGGCCGGGCGGAAGAGATGCTTGCGGAAACGCTGCGTTTGGCGGGGCGGGATAAAATTATACTTGCCACCAAATTCGGTTATGACTTTTACAGCGATCCGGGAGTGGAAGGATCGCATAAAGAACGTCAACAGAATTTTTCTCCGGTATTTGTGCAAAAAGCCCTTGAGGCATCTCTCCAGCGGCTGCGGACTGACCATATTGACCTTTGGCAGGCGCACAACATTAAACTTCCGCAGATGAATGATGCCCTGGTGGACACGCTGCGACACTTACAACAACAGGGTAAAATCCGACATTGGGGAGTGGCGTTAGGACCGGCTATCGGCTGGCGGGAAGAGGGAGTCGTGGCGTTGCGGGACTGGCACGTCGCCACAGTACAAACGGTGTTTAATATCTTTGAACAGCATCCCGGGCGCGAATTATGCGAATTATCCCAGGAGCTTGGCGGCGGTGGTATTATCAGCCGCGTGCCGCACAGCTCCGGTATTCTGCAGGATTTATATAATGAAAATACCACATTTACGGATCATCGAAAATTTCGGGATCGCAATTGGCTGGTCTATGGTCTGAAAAAAGTGGAAAAAATCCGCTCGATTCAAAAAAACCATGGTTGCACCCTGGGCCAATTGGCCATCAAGTGGCTGTTGACCTGGCCGACGCTGGTGAGTGTTCAACCCAATATCAGCACGGCGGCAGAGTTGCGGGAGTTTGCGGATGCCTGTGATGGAAATTTGCTTTCCCATGCGGAGATGCTGGAAATTCAGGACCTGGTGGAAAACGACTTCGGTTTGGGCCTCGAAGCCCACGCCTGCGATCTCAAGAGCAGCCTTTCTCCCACTGGCAGCACCCGAAGTGCCTACCAGAAGGGCCAGCCGGCGGAAATTAATCCGGTTGGCCATACTTGAGTTTGCCACCATGCGTACCTAAGTGGCCTGCGCAAAAAATAATTCCGCCGGGGTGATACAGTCGTGCGGTGGAAACCCGCGGCTGGTTGGCTGGGATGGCAAAGGGAAAACACGAAGTTAATCATGTACTGGGCCTAAGTGGCCCCCGTGAGGACAGCCATTCAATGCGTTCGCTACTTCTTCCAATAGAGCGTCGTTAAAATTTAGCAGCCATCCCAGACGAACACCGGTCAGTTTCAGATAGGTTATCAGTTCCGCTTTATTTTAGGCCTTCGCAAAGGCACACCTTTCGTCGCTGCGGCATTGTGTTGTCGTGGTTAATACTACAACGCTAAGTCGATAATGCCGAACGCCGGGCGTAGCAACGCTGAAAGCCAATAGTGGCTGGCGTTTCTACAACCAGACACAGAGCCGTTATGCAGTTCCCCTATTGAAAAGGTGCCATGGCGTAACTCATTGCCAAGCAAATAGTTATGTAAAACCTAGCGTTGTAGTATTAAAAGCGGGGAGTAATGAATATTGATGTAACCGTTCACGAGCAAAAGTGGCGAAATTATGGTAAAAACGCCACTTTTTACCTCACGCTCCCTGTTTTTCGTGATTTTTATGTCTAATAAAGTCCAGACTCCACATTATTTCTTTCATTTTTGGCGTATTTTTGCCCGTGAACGGTTACATATTGATCACCAATAATCAATGAACTCGGAAACGGATCAAAACCGCAATTACGGATATTGCCGTCTGTGATCCATACCTTTCCGGGGTTTATTTATCCCATAATCTCCGCATTTGGAGGCGAGATTTATAGTTGTGGCGGCCGCCGCGCTGGAGTTACACGCCCAGGCCGTCATACATGGCTGTGCTGATATAACGTTCTCCGGTAGAACACATGACGGTCACGATGATTTTGCCTTTCATTTCCGGACGCGCGGCAACTTGTGCGGCGGCCCACATATTGGCTCCGGAACTGATGCCGGCCAATATACCTTCCTCCCGCGCCAATCGGCGGGCCCAATCAAAGGCGGTTTCGTTGGTGACTTGAATGACTTCATCTACCAGATCCACGTACAGATTTTTAGGAATAAAACCGGCGCCCGCACCCTGAATTTTATGCGGGCCGGGCTTCAGTGGCTGGCCCGCCTTATACTGCGTAATAACCGGGGAGTCGCTGGGTTCTACGGCTATGGCTCGGAATTTGGGATTCCGCTTCTTGATTACACTGCTGACACCGCTAATGGTACCACCGGTACCGACGGCGGAAACCAGGCAATCTACTTTCCCATCGGTATCGTTCCAAATTTCCTCGGCGGTGGTTTTTGCATGAATTTCAACATTGGCTACATTTTCAAACTGCCGGGCAACAATCGCTTTTTTGTCGGTGGCGGCGGCTTCATCACAGCGGCGAATCGCACCGGGCATGCCTTCGGCGGCGGGGGTGAGCACCAGGTTGGCTCCCATAATTCGCAGAAGTTTGCGACGCTCCATGGACATACTTTCCGGCATATACAGTGTTAGCTTATAGCCTTTGGCCGCGCATACAAAAGCCAAGGCGATCCCCGTATTGCCACTGGTGGCTTCCATGATATGCGTATCTTTGTTGATCTTGCCCGCTCTTTCAGCCGCTTCAATCATGGCCGTGCCAATACGATCTTTTACGCTGCCGAGCGGATTAAAAAATTCACACTTGGCGAAAACAATGCCTTGTCCCGCGGGAACCAGGCGATTAATTCGCACCAGAGGAGTGTTACCGATGGTTTTGGTTATGTCCGAAAAAAGCCTGCCCATAATGATCTCCTGTAATATCAATCTGTTTGGTAGGTTATGGAATTTTAATCAGATTGTCAAGTCAAAGGTGGTACCGTTTGTTTTATCGTAACCGTTCACGACCATGCCGATGGGCCTGAGTTATGGCAGCTCCGGAGTACGTCAAAGTAGGGGGCACCTCTTGTGGTGCAAGCTTCCAGCCTGCTGCAGTAGACCCTTCGTGAATGGTTATATCGTTGTTTTACGCACAATTCTGTGAACGGTTACGGGGTTTGTACTATGAAGTTACTGCGTGGAATCTGCGGCGGCAACCGGACGTGTGGATGACCGAGTCTTGGTTTTAGCAATATCCACCAGTTGAACGATCACAATATCACCAGCATCTCCGATGCGCCATTTGGCGGTTTTAACAATGCGGGTATAGCCGCCATGCCGATCAGCATAGACCGGCGCAATATCCTTGAACAACTTCTGGACAACACTGTCATCAAGCAGCATATCCACGTCCTTAGGGTCGGCCATGAGTCGATCACGCAGGCGTGCAATGACCAACCGACGGGCGGCGAGCGTATTTTTTTTGGCCAGGGTAATAAGAGGTTCAATAAAACGGACCAATTCTTTGGCTTTAGGCAAGGTAGTTTGTACCTGCCCATGCTCCAATAAAGACTGCGACAAGTTTCGCAGCATGGCCTTACGATGGGCGGCGGTACGGGAAAGTCTTCGACCAACAACTCGATGACGCATGGAAATATCCTCGCGTAAAAGGCGGCACGAATATAGGGAGCCGCCGGGTTAACAACCAATCAACAGCAACATCAGGAGGCTTTTTCGTCAGCCGCCCGCTTCTTAGGTTCCTCTTTCTCTTTTTCATCCTCTTTTTTATCTTTCTGAGTATCTTTATTATCTTTATCTTTTTCCTTATCGTCTTTCTTCTTCTCTCCCTTCTCGTCTTTTTCATCCTCCTTGGCAGGCTCTTCTTCCGGCACCTGCATACCCAGAGAGAAGCCCATTTCCTGAAGTTTGGCCTTGATCTCCCGCAGACTGGTTTTTCCAAAACTACGGACTTTCATTATTTCCGCGTCGGTAAGTTGAATCATATCACCGATCGTATGAATGCGTGCTGATTCCAGGCAATTATTGGCCCGCACAGATAATCCCAGCGTGGATAGCGGCTCATCCAGGTGCCCCTTCATGGTATCCTTAAGGACCATGGGTGTTGCCGGCTCATCGACCTCCATGGGGGCCTGAATATCCGAACCGAGATCCACCTGCAGCAGGAACGCATTAAGGTGTTTGCGAAGGATTTTAGCGGCTTCCACCAGCGCCATTTCCGGTGAAATGGTGCCATTGGTCCAGATTTCCAGAAGCAGACGGTCATAATTGGTCTTCTGACCCACGCGTGTATCTTCGGTTTTGTAGCGTACCCGCGTTACCGGAGAGTAAATGGAATCAATGGGAATTACCCCAATAATCTGCTCTTCTGGAGTATTTTCAGCAGCGGTTACAAATCCGCGCCCCTTGCGGATTTCCAATTCCATATCAAACTTGATATCGGAGTTGAGTGTCGCAATCACCAGATCTTTGTTATGAATCTGCAGTGCAGGATCACCCTTCAAATCACCGGCGGTAACCACGCCGGGACCTTTTTTCTGAACACTGAGATTCTTGGGAATATCGCCTTCCAGCGACAGGACAAGTCCCTTGACATTAAGAATAATATCGGTGACATCCTCCACGACGCCGGGAATCTGGGCAAATTCATGTTCTGCGCCCGCGATCCGAACGGAAACCGCCGCCGCTCCTTCCAGAGAACTCAGCAGAACCCGCCGCAGAGAATTACCGATTGTGGTGCCAAAACCGCGTTCAAAGGGTTCGACAACAAATTTACCGTATGTATCGGTACTGATGGAAGTATCGAGATCAACTTTTGTCGGAAGTTCCAGACCACGCCAACGCATTCGCATAAAAATTCTCCTGACTGATATTCCGCGGGATTATCGCCACAAGGCCTCTATCACCACGGAAAAATAAAACGTAACAAAATCAAGATAGCCGATACATCAGACTCACCCGCCAGGCTATTACCCGGCAGCCACAACCGGGGTCACCGCCGTGCGGCATCCATGTTATACCCGCCGCTTTTTCGGCGGACGACATCCGTTATGCGGCAAGGGAGTATTGTCCTCAATGGAGCTGATTTTCAAACCACTGTTCTGCAATGCCGTAATAGCCGATTCGCGTCCGGAACCAGGCCCTTTCACCCGCACTTCGATTTCCTGCACGCCAAATTTTTTAGCCTTGATGGCGCAATTTTC
The DNA here is from genome assembly GCA_023489375.1 of Planctomycetota bacterium. Classification (GTDB taxonomy): domain Bacteria; phylum Planctomycetota; class Phycisphaerae; order WQYP01; family WQYP01; genus JAMDCX01. The sequence goes on along the minus strand of JAMDCX010000012.1, from coordinate 15,734 downwards.
CGCAGCGCGAGTGGCGGCGAAGGGCGTACTCTTGCGGGCGCCCTTGAAGCCCACGGTCCCGGCGGAATCCCACGCCAGAGTTTCCCCATTAACATCGGTGATGGTCACCTGAGTATTGTTAAAGCTGGCCTTGACATGGGCAATTCCCCGCCCCACATTTTTGCGTATTTTTTTCTTTCCCGTTTTTGCCATGATGTTACCTCAATACTATCAAATAATTCCACGCTCCACTAATCAACCGGCGGAACCAGAACATCTCTTACCCGTGGAGCTCTTTCACGCCCTTCTTGCCGGCCACCGTCTTGCGTGGTCCCTTGCGGGTACGGGAGTTGGAACGAGTTCTCTGACCGCGTGTCGGCAGGCCACGGCGGTGACGCGATCCACGATAAGACTGAATATCCCGGAGCCGGGCGATATTCTGCTGGACCTGTCGGCGCAAAGATCCTTCTACGACAAAACTGCGGTCAATAATGTTACCGATCCGGGCAATTTCATCCTCGGTAAGTTCTTTGGCCCGTTTCTGCGGATCAATGTTGGCCTCTTTGAGAATATCCATGGCATTGACCGGCCCAATGCCATAAATATATCGCAAGCTGATGCGAATTGGCTTGTCCAGCGGAATATCCACACCGGAAATACGGGGCATACAAACTCCTCAACAAATTATTGAATTCTTCCGCAACCAGAATCTTAAGTAACCAGCCACCGCCCAGACTACCTCCGGCGCGGCTGATTCCACCAGTCCACCACACACTCAACCTTGACGCTGTTTATGGCGCGGATCCGCCTTGCAAACCACGCGCAACACACCATTTCTGCGTACTATAATGCAATGCTCACAAATTCTTTTAACACTCGACCGCACTTTCATCATGTGCTCCAAACTCGCATAGCCCCGGCGGAACCATCCCGCCGTGTGCCAAACCATTTATTATAAAGGAAATTCCGAAATAATCCAGTACACACCGTATCTTAACGTTACCGATAACCGCCAGCTCAAATCCAAGACGTTAAAGTCCACTTAGTTAATCCAAGCACTATGGGCGCCCCCGGTTAATTTCTGGTTATTATCCGCCCCCGATTCAAATCATAAGGCGACATTTCCACAGTTACTTTGTCTCCCGGTAAAATCCGGATGTAATTTACCCTCATTTTCCCGGATATGTGCGCTAAAAGCACATGTCCATTTTCCAGCTTTACGCGAAACATCGCGTTCGGCAAGGCCTCCGTAACCAGGGCCTCCAGGCGTATGGCATCTTCCTTAGGCATTCGGTTCCTCTATAAACTTGATATTTTCCATCATCAGGTTCCATCTGTCAAGACTTCACACCCATCAGGTGTCACCGCCAGAGTATGCTCTACATGGGCCGCCGGAGTTCCATCCTTGCTTACCACGGTCCAGCCATCATCGAGCACCACCACATCCGGCGCCCCCGCAATGACCATGGGTTCAACCGCAATGACCATTCCGGCCTGCAAATAAAAGTCTCCCAGTCGCTCAAATTCCCGGGTTGTGAAATTAGGAACCTTAGGTTCCTCATGCATCCGGCGGCCAATTCCATGCCCAACAAATTCCCGCACACATGAAAAACCATTGTTTTCAACATGCGCCTGCATTTTTCGGGCCACGGCCGACCATGGCAATCCCGGCCGGATTGAAGCAATGGCGAGTTGCAATGTCTCTTCCGCCACGCGAATAAGTTTTTGATTTTCCGGCGACAGCTCTCCCACCCCCACGGTAATAGCCGAATCCCCACACCATCCATGCAGGCGAATACCGCAATCCACACTGACAACGTCTCCCTGATGCAGCAATCTCGGCCCGGGAATTCCATGCACCACTTCTTCATTGACGCTGATACAGGTGTTGCCGGGAAAGCCTTTTCCGGGTTCATAGGTCGGATAATTTTTGAAAAGACCCTCCCCATCGGCGGCGGTGAAAGCCGCCAACGCGATTTGATCCAGGGCTTCCGTGCTGAGTCCCGGCCGTACCGCCTCCCGGCAGCGCGTCAGAGTCTGAAATACCAAACGCCCCGCGGCCCGCATCTGGTCAATATCACGGCGTGACTTCAATGCTATTTTCATAGATTATACTCCGGACGGAAGTCCGAAAAACTCTGGTTCCAGCCACGCTCAAACATTCTTTCCCGCACCGCGGTCCTGAAGCAGCTTGAGCACCGCGGCCGTGACCTCATTGGGAGTGCCCGCGGCGTTCAATGTCACCAAAATTCCTTTTTGCTCATAAAACGCCACCAACGGCTCGACGCTGCGCCGATAGGTGTTAATTCTTTCCTTTACCACTTCCGGTTGATCATCCGGTCGTATCACAAGGGCTTGTCCATCTTGATCGCACAGCCCTGGAACCTCCGGCGGCATGGTATCAAGGTGATAAACCGACCCGCACACCGGGCATACACGGCGGCCCTCAAAACGGCGGCTCAGAATCGCCTCATCAAGAACAAAATTTACGACAACATCCAGAGGTCGCCTGATGGAATCCAGAAAACGTGCCAACTCCTGAGCCTGCACCAAGGTACGCGGAAAACCATCAAGTACAAAGCCACCGGGCGCTTGCGCAATTCGATTCTCCATAAGGCGGATCATCAACGCATCGGGCACCAGTTTACCATGATCAATAAAATCACGAATCTGCATTCCCAGAGCTGTGCCGGCCGATTTTTCCGAACGCAAAATGTCGCCACTGGAAAGATGCGTAACACGCAACCGGTGCGCAAGACGTACAGCCTGCGTGCCTTTGCCCGCTCCAGGAGGTCCCAGCAGGGCCAATCTCATGTGGCGGACCCTTTCACCTTATTACGTTCCGCCAAGGATTTGACCGCGCCCTGGGTCGTCGTGGGTTTCCGCCGCGCCGCCACGGAACTGTCACTTTCCAGCAACCCGCCGTAATTTCTCATCACCAGATTGGCTTCCACGCGATAAATGAAATCCAGCAATACGCTGACCACAATGAGCAATCCGGTTCCGCCGAGAAATTGCGTGATCATAAAACTTACGCCCATATAACGGGCGACAATTGTAGGCATCAGGGCGATCACAGACAAAAAAGCTGCACCGCAATAGGTAATGCGGGTCATAACCTGTTCCAGATACTCAGCCGTGCGTGGCCCGGGGCGCAAATTGCGTATGAAACTGCCATAATCGCGCAACTGATCGGCCATCTCCTTGGGCTGAAACTGCACGGTGTTCCAGAAATAGGAGAAGAAGAAGATCATAATAATATACAGCACAATATAGATATAATGGCCCGGCTCCAGAGCTTCCTGAAAGACCTGAAACGCATAAAACTGGCCAAAACGCGGGGCCATCCAGCCCAGCAATACATTAGGAATCAAAATCAGGGAACTGGCGAAAATAATCGGCATCACGCCGCCATGATTGACCCGCAGCGGCAGATACTGATTGTTCATGCCGCCGTACATGCGACGCCCGCGCATCTGCTTGGCCTGTTGAATACCAATACGCCGCTGGCCTTGTTCCAACGTGATGGCCCCGGCGGAAACACCAATAAAGCAGGCGATCAAAAACAAGACGGTGCCAATCCCATAGGGATGCGTCCCCGCCGAGGAAACCCGAAAGGAGGACTGCGCCCAGACATCCTCTATGGCGGCGGGCATGTTGGCTACAATACCCGCCATGATTATCAGGGATACGCCATTGCCGATACCGTATGCGTCAATCTGCTCACCGAGCCACATCAGGAAAATACTGCCGGCGGTCAGTGCGACAAGCCCGGAAATCCAAAAAAGCAGGTAATGGTGGTAATAGGTATCGGCATAGAGAAAGCCGTGCGGACTGCTGGCGGAAGACCGCGTCAGGTAGCCTAACCAGACGAAAGATTGAATCAGACACAGCACCACGGTGGCGTAGCGGGTCCATTCATTGATTTTCCGCATACCGGGTTCGCCTTCCTTCTGAAGTTTCTCCAGCGAAGGAATGACAGTGCCCAGCAATTGGAAAATAATGGCGGCACTGATGTAGGGCATAATGCCCAAACCGAAAATAGTGCTTAACCCCAGGTTTCCACCGGAAAACAAACTCAGGTAACTGCTGATTTGTCCCAACGGAGACGAACTGGAACTGCTGACAAATGAACTCAAGGCGTGGGTATTAACACCGGGAAGCGGTATGTAAAATCCCACACGATAGACACACAACAACCCGATGGTAAACAGCAATTTGTTTCGTAATTCAGGTATTTTGAAGATGTTCAGGATGGTCCGAAACAAAACTACCTCACTGCCAAAAATGCCGGTCCAACATTGAAAACCCAGAAACCGTCACCTGTGGTCAATACACCGCCACAGCACATTTTATTATAAACCTCTTACGCCCACTGAACAAACCCCGGATACCAGGCCGGCGTAGCGCGGAACCAGTCAAATCAGACCTTATTCTCGGTGGCTGCCGCAACATGCCGCGGACGAAAACGCCCCGTTTTCGGATTAACTTTATCCTTGTTCCGATCCAGTTCCAGCGTTTTAACACTGCCACCCGCGGCCGTGATTTTCTTTTCCGCCTGCTTGCTGAATTTACCGGCAATCACATGCAGCTGGCGCGATAATTGTCCATCACCGAGAATTTTTACCGGCAATTTTTCGTCCCGGATCAGATGTGCGGAAATTAAAGCTGCGGCATCGACGGTCTGGCCATCCTGAAAGTAACGATTCAGGTCATTCACGTTGACAATACTGAATTTCTGCGCGAAATAATTATTGTTAAATCCACGCTTGGGAAGCCGGCGAAACAGCGGCGAATTACCGCCTTCAGAACCAAAGGCCGGACCGCCGCCCGCGCGGGCTCCACCGCCTTTGGTCCCTCGACCGGAGGTTTTGCCATGTCCGCTGCTTTCGCCCCGTCCAACGCGCTTATGTTTTTTATGGGCACCCGCCAAGGCGGTAATTTCATGAATCATCATCGTTACTATCTCCTGTCACGGATCGGAATTTTAACGATCCGACAAAGTATACAACTCCAGCGTCAACCGACGGTCACGCCGCGGTTCTGCTCAATGACTTCCCTGGTGCGCAGAGATTCCAGCGCCACCAGAGTCGCCCGGCAAAGATTCTTCTTGTTGGTTGATCCATACGCCTTGGTTAAAACATCGCGGATCCCCACCAATTCCAACAGCGGACGCACAAAGCGTCCCGCTTTGACCCCTGTGCCCGGGCGCGCCGGCACCAGCTTAATGCGGCTGGCTCCAAAACGACCGAGAACTTCATGGGGAATAGTTCCGCCATTAAGCGCTATCCGCACCAGGCGCTTACGCGCATCCTTGGTAGCCTTTTCCACCGCCGCGGGCACTTCTTTAGCTTTAGCGTAACCCAGACCCAGACTGCCATTGCGGTCGCCCGTGGCTACAAGAGCCTCGAAGGAAAAGTTTTTGCCGCCTTTGACTACTTTGGCGCTACGGAAGACACCTACCGTGCTGGAATCAAAGCCATGATCTTCATCTAAATTGCGTTCTGCCATAATCAAACCCGTCTATACCTGTTTCCATAAACTCATATATTTTATCCCGCCCACTGTGGCTCCAACAGCCGCGATGGGCGGAAACGCTGCCGCGGCACAAAGTTAAAACTGCAAGCCACCTTCGCGCGCCGCATCCGCCAAAGCCTTGATCCGACCATGATAACGATATCCGCCGCGATCAAATGCAACCTTGTTGATACCTTTGGCTTTCGCCCGGTCAGCGATCTGCCTGCCGATAAGCGCCGCCGCCTTGATATTACCTCCGCTGCCGGTGGTACCGCGCAAAGTTTTTTCCAATGTGCAGGCTGAAACCAGTGTCCGCCCGGTCGTATCATCTATGATTTGCACGGAGATGTTTTTCAGGCTTCGAAAAACTGAAAGTCGCGGGCGCTCTGTGGTTCCGCGAACCACGGAGCGGATGCGCATTTTTCTTCGATCCTGACGTTTAAGTTTCATGGTACTGACTGAACTCATCACTGCACCTTAGATTTAATTAGCACGGCCACCGCGACTATCTTCCACTGCACACATACCGGCACACGACACCGTCGTTTATCCAACGCCGCCGCACGGCGCTTACTTGGCACCGGCACCGGCAAACTGTTTGCCGGCCTTCCGCTTAACCACTTCTCCGGCATAACGAATACCCTTGCCTAGATACGGCTCCGGCTTACGCACGCGGCGAATATCCGCCGCCAGCTGGCCCACGGCCTGCTTATCCACACCCGCGATGTTGAGACGCGTGCCCTGACCTTCAATTTTCACCGCCACCCCATCGGGAACATCAATCTTAATCTGATTGGCGAACCCCACGGAAAGCGCTACCGTCCGGCCCTGCAACTCGGCCTTATAACCAACCCCCTGGATTTCCAGATCCACGGAAAATCCATCCGTTACGCCTTTGATCATGTTGGCAATAAGCATCCGGGTTAACCCATGCACGCTGCGGCTGAGCCGTTGATCATCTATCCGCGTCAAGAGCACTTTTCCGGCTTCCACCGTGACCTTGACGTGCGGATGATGTGTCAGCGACAATTTACCTTTAGGCCCTTCCACGCGCACATCGCGCCCCTGTACGGCCACTTTTACGTTGGCCGGCACAGGTATCGGCAATTTTCCAATTCGACTCATAAAAACCTCACCATGTCAGGCGGCAAACCACATCCCGAACTTCCAGAGAAATACTCCAAAAGCGTCGTGGCCCGCGCCGCAAGTATTAATATACGGTCGCCAGAAGCTCACCGCCTATATTCTGCTGCCGGGCCTGCCGGTCACTGAGAACTCCCCGGCTGGTGGAAAGTACCGCAATGCCCATGGCATCAAGCACACGCGGAAATTCCGTTACTCCGCGGTAGACACGACATCCCGGTTTACTCACCCGCTGCACATGCCGGATCAGGGATTGTCCATCCGCATTGTACTTTATGGTCAGCCGGATCAGGCCCTGGCGTGTTCCATCATCGAGAATGCTGTAATCGACAATGAACCCTTCTTCCTTGAGCACCCGCGCAATACCCTCACAGATACGTGAATTTTTTACATCCACTGTTTTATGCCTGGCATGAGCGCCATTTCGTAACCGTGTGAGCATGTCCGCAATCGTATCGGTCATGATATCCTCTTGAGTTCGCTTTCGTGGTTCAAATTCAATACTTCAATATAACACTTCACGTTACCAGGAACTTTTTCTCATTCCCGGAATCTTGCCTTCCGAGGCCAGTTGCCGCAATACAATACGTGATACCCGGAACTTCCGGTAATAACCGCGGCGTCGCCCCGTGATTTCACACCGCCGCGTCAACCGGGACGCGCTGGAATCACGCGGCAGCCTGGCCAAGGCTACATAATCCTTTTCTTTCTTGAGCTTACGCCGCAGCTCAGCGTACTTCTCCACGAGGGCCTGACGTTTTTTGAAACGGTTTTTCCACGCTGTTGTCGCCATACTTTACACCTGCTTAAAATCCATCATTCTGTTTCACATCCATAACCGCCCGCATCGGACGCGGTTGAGCCTTAAAACCTAGGCTTAAATCGCCTTACGAACTTTCTGTACCGCCTGATCGCGCTGGAACGGCATTCCCAACAACTTCAACAGGGCGAAACCCGCTTTATCATCCTGCGCAGTGGTCACAATCGTAATTGCCAACCCCTGATGAAAGGTAACCCGATCCGCCTGAATTTCCGGGAAGACAGTCTGTTCCGTCAGGCCGAGGTTGTAATTGCCGCGCCCATCAAACGCATCCGGGCGCAACCCACGGAAATCTTTCACCCGCGGAATCGCCAAGGTAATAAGCCGATCCAGGAATTCCCACATCCGTTGCCCCCGCAGCGTGACTTTGGCTCCAATTTCCATACCCTGCCGCAGCTTGAAATTGGATACACTCTTACGCGCCAGGCACACCACCGCCTTCTGTCCGGCAATCTGCGTGAGTTCCTTAATTGCGGCTTCCAGCCGCGGCTTTTCCGTAATCGCCTTGCCCAGCCCGGCACTGACGACAATTTTTGACAGACGCGGAATGGCCAGGCGATTTTTGATGCCCAGTTCACTGGCCAAGGCCGGAGCAATTTCCTCGTTGTACTTTTTCAGCAGACGCGCCGTATACCCCGATGGAAACGGCTGAGCGCTTCCGGCATCGATGGCTTCCTCCGATTTAGCCTTGGCGCCTGCAGATTTTTCCGCTTTTTTGGCGGCTTTAGCGGCCTTGGAGGCTTCAATCTGCTCCGCGGTGGGAGCCGGTTTTACTTTCTTTTCTTTTTCTTCTTTGGCCATTTAGTAACCTACCTTAATAGTTTCCTGCCTGCCGTCGATGCCTCGCACTCAGGCCCGTCCCACCACGCCCAGATCCGTGCCGGTTTTCGCCGCCACTCGGTGTTTTTGGCCGTCACGCACTACAAAACGAACGCGACAGCCCTTATTCGTCGCCGTATCAATCGGCTGCACTTTACTTAGCGGAAATGGCGCCGGTTTTTCAATGCGCCCGCCACGGCGGTTCTTTTCCGAGCGGCGGATATGTTTCCACTTAATGTTTATCCCTTCCACCAGCACCTGGTTCTTATCGGGATAGACCGCCAGAACTTTCCCGGTCTTGCCGCTATCATCTCCGGAGCGAACCATCACCATATCATCTTTGCGTATACGCGCTGCCATAATTCAAACCATCCTTCAAAGGCGTACGAGAGCCGCCTCAAACAACTTCGCTCGCCAGAGACACAATTTTCATAAAGTTTTTCTCACGCAATTCTCTAGCCACCGCTCCGAAGATACGGGTACCGCGCGGAGCACTTTCATTATCCACCAGCACCGCCGCATTGCGGTCGAAGCGGACATAACTTCCATCCGACCTCCGGATCGGCTGGCTGGTGCGCACAATGACCGCCTTGGCCACCTCACCTTTTTTTACATCACCATTGGGCATGGCTTTTTTTACCGCCACCACAATCAGATCGCCGACATTGGCGGTCTTGCGGGTAAATTTACCACGCGCCGAAGAGCCTCCGAGCACTTTAATACACATGACCTGTTTGGCACCGGTATTATCGGCCACATCCAGTCTTGTCTGCTGTTGAATCATCTTTGCACCAGTCTGTCTTTCCGCATGGCTTTTTTTCCATGGCGGTTGTATTCCTCAAAAAACGCTTAAACCTGACCCATCGGGGCCGGGGTATTTTCCTGTTCCTTATGTTTTTCAAACATCTGCGACGCCTCTCCCTTGATTGCCGAGAGATCAATCTGCGGCCCGCGGGTGATAATCCGCACCAGGCGGTAAGATTTGGTCTTGCTGTACGGGCGGCACTGCATAACTTCAACATGATCGCCGATATGGCTTTCATTTTTTTCATCGTGTACATGCAGGACGGTTTTCCGCTTGACGTACTTGTTATACATGGCATGGCGGGAAAGGTATTCAAAAACCACTTTACGCGTTTTGTTGACCTTATCTTCCGTCACCACGCCGACGATGCGCGGCCGCAGCCTGCGGAGAGTTTTGGGGGTAGCATTATTTTCACTGGTCATAACATATCCTGCTGACAAAATCACAACTTAACTGGTACGGCCCGGGAGACTCCTTTGCCGCGAGAGCGTACAAATACGGGCAATTTCCTTCCGATTCTTACGAAACAGGGAGGTATCTTTCAACGCGCCATTCACACGTTGCACCCGCAGATCATAAATATTTCTCCGCAGTTCCATCTCCCGCGCCTTTAACTGCGTATCATCGAGCTTCCGCAGTTCATCAAGCATCTGTTTCTTTTTTGTCGCCATGCGTCACCTTTGCCTGTCCGGTTAACTGTTACATAGTGTGGCGGCGATGTACAAACCGGGTACGCACCGGCATTTTGCACGCCACACGGGAAAACGCCCGCCGGGCGACGGTTTCGTCAACCCCGGCGATTTCAAACATAATGGTGCCGGGCTTGACTTCCGCGGCCCAAAATTCCGGTTCACCTTTTCCGGTACCCATACGTGTTTCCAGCGGCTTTTTAGAAAAGCTCTTGTGCGGGAAAATCCGGATATATACTCTACCCTCACGCGCCAAATAGTGGCTGCACGCCATACGACCGGCCTCAATCTGGCGTCCGGTAATACGCCCCGGCTCCAGGGATTGCAAGGCGTATTCACCGAAGCTGACCTTGTTGCCGCGCGTGGCATTGCCGCGCATTACTCCGCGCTGCTGTTTGCGCCATTTCACTCTTGCCGGCATCATCGCCATGCTTGAATCTCCTAATCACCGCATCCATCAGAATGCCGGTTTAACCACACCATATTCCGGCCTTACCGACGCCGTGGACGCCGGGGCGCGCGGCCTGCGCCCGCCGCTTCCGCCGCCGCATCCAGGTCGGCATACAGGCCCCGATAAATCCATACCTTAATACCAATGACTCCGTAGGGAGTCTGACAATGCACCAACCCGTAGGAGATGCTGGCCTGCAGGGTGTGCAACGGAATACTGCCTACAATGTGCTTTTCGACCCGCGCGATTTCCGCGCCACCGATGCGGCCGGATATCTGAATCTTAATACCCAGGGCGCCGGCGCTCATGGCCCCTTCGGCCTTCTGCTTGAGTAACCGCCGGAAAGACGCTCTCTTTTTAAGCTGTTCCGCTATTCCCTCAGCCACCAGCTGCGCTTCGCGGTCGGGATTTCCAATTTCCGCAATTTCAACTTTTACTTTACGCCGCGTTAGTTCTTCCAACGCATCGCGCAACTTATCCACTTCCGCCCCTTTGGGACCAATGACCACACCGGGACGCGCCGTATGCAGCACTACTTTTAATTCCTCGCGTGTCCGTTCAATTTCCGTGCGTGCCACAGCTGCATACGGAGGTTTTCGATTCAGCCGCTCATCGATAAAGTTGCGAATTTTCTGGTCTTCCACCAGCAATTCGCCGAAGAGCTTCTTGCCCGCATACCAACGGCTGGACCAGCCTTCGGTGATACCGGTGCGAAACCCTGTTGGATTGATCTTTTGACCCATGTTTACCTCTTCACTGCCGGCCGCGGTTGCACCCGCGACTCGGATTGAGTATTTCCGCCTGATCTTACCTGGACCAGGCTACGTCACACGTTTATGCCGCCTTAGCCTTGGCTGACCGCGACTTCCTTTTATTGTTCTTGCGCTCTTGTGCCTCCTGCTGACGTTCAGCGGCACCGGGAGCCACACCAATGGTAATATGGCATGTTCGCTTCAAAATCCGGTAGCTCTTTCCCCGATCCTTGGGCATCATGCGTTTGATCAGCGGTCCACCGTCACAAAAAGACTTGGCCACAAACAGATCATTTACATCCGCCTGCGCGGTATCGGCATTCGTCACGGCTGATTTCAGCACTTTACCCACCATGACCGCGGCCCGCTTTTTGGAGAATTTCAACAGATCAAAGGCCTCATTGACCGATTTTCCGCGAATGAGATCCGCCACCAGTCGCGCTTTATGCGGCGCGATCCTGGCGAAACGCCAGGTTGCCACATAGGTTGTTTCCAAGGTTGCCATATCTTTTGCCATATTCATATCCTCTTTGGCCTTGCCGCAACTGCCGGCAGCGCCTGGTATCCAGCGGCCCGCAGGCGTTCAAGCCGGCATCAAGCCTCTGTCTCTTCCTTCTTGACCATGCTGTGTCCTTTGAACACCCGGGTGGGAGCAAATTCTCCCAGCTTATGTCCCACCATGTCTTCGGTCACGAATACGCGTACATGGGCTTTGCCGTTATGCACCAAAAAGGTGTGACCGACAAAATCCGGAACAATCGTGCTGGCGCGCGACCAAGTTTTAATCGTATCCTTGGCGTTGCGCTCATTGAGCCGATTAACCTTCTCCAGAAGGTGATACGCGACAAATGGGCCTTTTTTTGAGCTTCGACTCATGAATTCCTCGCTCTATCGAGCGCCTTTCATCCATCCGGGCGATGACTACGCGCCCGGAACCTAATCACATTGCGAACCTTAACGTCTTCGCAGTACCGATTCACCATAACGTACACTCATGCGGCGACGCATAATTTTGCTGGAAGAATTCTTCCGCGGATTGCGGGTTTTTCCACCCTTGGCGGGTACGCCCCATTTGCTCACCGGATGGCGTCCGCCGCCGGACCGCCCTTCGCCGCCACCCAGCGGGTGGCTTACCGGGTTCTGGGCCACGCCGCGGACCGTCGGACGAATCCCCCGATACCGCATGCGACCCGCTTTACCCCAGCGGATATTGAACCAGTCCGCATTGCCGATCTGTCCAATGGTGGCCCGACACTTCCAGTTGATCTGCCGCACTTCACCGGATGGCAATTGAATCGTGGCGGTACCGGCATCTTTACCAATAAGGCGTGCCACACCACCGGCACTGCGAACAATCTGTCCGCCCTGACCGGGCTTCATTTCTATGTTGTGAATTTCAATGCCCACCGGCACCAGTTCCAGCGGCATGGCGTTACCGGGAGTCTTTTCAATGTCCGCGTGGGTTCCGCTTTCAATGCTTTGACCAACTTTTATGCCCTGCGGCGCCAGAATATACCGTTTCTCACCATCGGCATATTGCAGCAGAGCGATAAACGAACTGCGATTGGGATCATATTCAATGGTTTCCACTTTGGCGGAAATCCCATCCTTATTCCGCTTGAAATCAATCCGGCGATACAATTGCTTGTGTCCGCCGCCGATATGGCGACAGGTTATCCAGCCGCGATGATTACGCCCGCCGGTTTTCACCTTGGGTTCCGTCAGCGATTTCTCCGGTTCATTGCAAGTTAACTCGGTAAATGCATTGACCGAACTGAAACGCCGCGCCGGCGAAGTTGGTTTGTAGGTTTTAATTGGCATGTTTCACTCGCTGATTCAGGCCGCCTTCAACAGCGGCGTCATTTTCCGATCCATACTTCGAACACATCAATATATTTCGATCTTTTCATCCGTGTGTACTTTAACTATCGCCTTTTTCCATGACGGTGTTGTCCTGCGGCCCGTCCGCGTCCGTTTCGGTTTGCCGGCGACAACCACCGTTCTTACCGCTTCAACATGCACATGATAAAGCGACTCCACAGCCTGCTTGATCAATCCTTTATCCGCCCGGTCATCGACCTCAAAAGTATAACTGTTGCGGACATTGCCGATGTGGGCGGTTTTTTCCGTTACCACCGGCCGGCGGATGACTTCAGTTAATTCAAGTTCCATAATTCACATCCCGTTTCCTGTAGATCACTGCGGACCATCGCCGACGGCGGTTACATCCTTTTTTCCCTGTTTTACCGCATTGAGAACCCCGGCCAGGGCGTCCTGCGTCATTAGCAACGTCTGCGCCTGCAGAATGTCATGGGCGTTAAGTTCCGCGGCGGGCTTAATGGTGGCCGTTGGAATATTCCGTGTGGACCGGAGTAAATTCTGATCCACCCCCACCGGCGCGATCAAAACCGAACGCTCCACCGCCAGTGCTTTGAGCACTTTGGTCATTTCTTTGGTTTTGCAGGTTGGAAAGCTGATTTGATCGAGAAGTTTAAGGGTATTGGACTTAATTTTGGCCAGGATGGCATTATTGCGGGCCAGCCGGCGTTGTTGAATCGGCATGGACAGGCGGAATTCCCGCGGTTTTTTGCCGAACGCCATACCGCCGCCCTTCATGACGTTAGTCCGCAAATTACCACGCCGGGCGTTTCCGGTATGCTTTTGGGCGTAAAGTTTTTTAGTAGAACCCGCTACTTCGCCGCGATCCTTAGTGGCGACGGTTCCCTGCCGCTGGTTAGCATGGTACATGACCACCGCCTGCTTGAGCAGTGCCGGTCGGACCTGTCCGCCCAATAGAGCTTCATCCAGCGAAAACTTGGCCACTTCCTGGCCGGTCTGGTTATATACGGGCAATTCAATCATAAGCCATCACCTGATTCCACAAGAGTCGGAATTTTCTTCCGACCCGCATTTATACAACGTTCCTAAACCGTCACCGGACTTTTCCTGGTCTTGGCCTGGCGCACAAACACCAAACCCCCATTGGCACCCGGTACTGCGCCTTTAATTAACAACAGATGCTTTTCCCGGTCCACTCCCACCAGTGCCAGATTGCGCGCTGTCACCTGCTCCATGCCCAGGTGCCCCGCCATCTTTTTACCTTTTTTGATACCGCGGCCATGACCACGAGGTGCCTGACCGCCACCGATACCGCCCGGAGAACGATGTTTGCGCTCGGTACCGTGCGAGGCACACTGCCCGCCGAAATTCCAGCGTTTCATTACCCCCTGAAAACCCTTGCCCTTGCTGGTGCCCATGACGTCCACCCATTTAATGGCTTCAAACGTGGATACATCCAGCGTGGCACCGGCCGCCACCGTTGGCTTGCCCGTCAAACGTACCTCACGGAAAAACCGTTTGGCGGACGTCTGACCGGTTTTTTTGCAGTGTCCGATAATCGGTTTAGTGGTGCGGCGGTCTTTAATATCTTCAAAACCAAGTTGAATGGCGTTATAGCCGTCCTTGCCCTCTTCAGTTTTTACTTGCGTTACCACGCATGGACCAGCCTGTACCACTGTAACTGGAACAATGGTTCCAGCGGCGTCATAGACCTGCGTCATACCGACCTTGCGGCCAAGTAATGCAGCCAATAAATTATTGTCACCATTTTCGCTCATGGCATACCTCTGCCGTCGTTACGCTCATCTGGGAACCCGTTGTCCGCACGCGAATGCGGTGTCAGGTTCTCCCGGATATCCCGTCCGGCCGCACCAGGACGCTTTTAGGCGTCCCGATAACACCGGCTCTACGAGACAAGACCCGCGAATGTTCCACAAGAACATTGCCACCGGCTTGCCCGAGATCACTCAGGTGGCGATGAACGACGGAATCTAACCGTTCATGCCGCGTGAAACCAGATTCCCGACAGGATTCCGGTTTACGCCTTGATCTTTACAAACACACCCGCCGGTACCACCAGCCGGTTCAAGGCTTCAATGGTCCGAGAAGTGGGTTCCATAATTTCGATAATCCGCTTATGGGTACGGATTTCAAACTGTTCCCGGCTCTTCTTATCAATATGCGGAGAGCGGAGAACCGTAAATTTTTCAATGCGGGTCGGCAGGGGAATCGGACCGAACACCTTGGCGCTGGTGCGCTTGGCGTGATCCACAATTTCCTTGGCGGAGGAATCCAGCGCCCGGTGATCATAGGCTTCCATACGGATGCGAATTCTTTCATGCGGCGCTGTTGTTGACATACCTGACTACCCGTTATACCCGCGTCATTTTAATGCAATCCAAGCGGCAAACACCATGTCTGCCGCGTTATTTCACTTCCTCTTCGCCACGGAAACAAGCCCGTTGCGTAAAGGCAAGATTTGGTAGTATACCCATTCCCCGATTTTTGTCAAACGCAATGACAACCGGTTTCAAACCAGAGTTAAAATGGATGTGCGGCGTGGCAATTTTTCCGGGCAGCCGGCAAAATCGGCGGCGTAAATGCCGTCCTTAAGAGAATGGGTAACCATTCACGGACAGATATATGAACTATGGTTACCGTTACGCGGTTATAATTAAATCTGCTCAATAACATTCCGACGATGTTACGACGGGTCATTCACCACAACGACTCAACGACATGACGAGGCAATATATTCACAAGGAGGTAGCAGAGGTAAGGGGAGGATGGATAAACACTATGCCAAACCTCTGTTTTCCTCCGCTTCCTCCTTAGGCCATTATAAAAAACAAAAATTTCTGGGTCCTCTGTGATCTCTGTGGCCAAGATCAATGATCCATATATTTCACCACAACGACAT
>JAMDCX010000066.1:13840-27754 GCA_023489375.1 Planctomycetota bacterium | reverse complement strand
TGCTTTGGCCTGGTTGGTGTCGAGGCGGACGTCCATCATTTCTTCCCCCCTTTTCCGAGGACGTAGACTAAATAATCCACACGGAATTGATATTGCGAACCACCGTATCTCGCTGTTACTAAAAAACGGCCTGTGGACCTGCCTTGGGTGCCAACTGCGTGGAACGTGGCCCGCAGGCCCTTGCCGCCGCCAGTGACAGCCACCGCGGCATGGCCCGGATCGGTCGATGTCGCGGAAAGAATCCTGCCTTTCCCTATCTGACCCGTTGTGCTGGTGACGAGTTGGAGATTCTTGATAACGGTTGAGTCGTACGGAACGGCACCGAAAAATATGCTGTCCGGCTCGATTGCTACCGGCCCCCGCACAGTAAAGTTCACGGGCAGTGACAGGTGATAGTTTAGTTCCCTGTTCCCGCAATAGAAGGAGAATCGGACGACGTATGACTGCGAGCCGAGCATGGTCAAATCCTTCGGTACCACCGACAGAAGCCATCGCCGTTTCCCATTCCTGACCAACCTGGTCGCCATGTATTTAGTGTTCGTCGAGCACCGCAGGGTATCCCATCGCACGGGGTATGACCCGCGAGTTATAGTAACTTGGAATGGTATCGACATGGAACCCACCAGAATGGAGCCTAAGTCGAGATAATACGCTTCGCCTAAGGTGGCCCGCCACCCGGTGACTCTAATCATTCTATGCACGGAATATGTCACCACATACCGCCTGTCAGCGGAAGCCGATCCCATCGTGCCGTATAATAATGCTGTAACAACCTTGGTTCCCGCCCAATCCGGTGTGGCGAGTGTCAGGGTGAGCGTCCCGGTTTTCCCTGCGGGGATGGCCGATGGGTAAAGCACTCCGCTAAGGCATCCGCACGAGGTTATTAATTTAGAGAAATGCACTGTCGCACTTTCGGAATTGGTGACTCGTAGCCTGTCGTGAAGTACTTGGTCCGGCAACTGTGGCCCCAAGTCTATTTTTACGGAATATGCCGAAGATGGCACTTGGCCGGTGGCGAGAATAGCCTTCTCGGCGTTTCGACCGTTTCCGCCGATGGGAACAAGCATGCCTGCCAAGATCGCCCCGAACAGAACGACGCAGCCGACAAACCAAAAACATCTCTTGCTGTATGCAAATATGATGGGCATGGAATGGCTCCTTTCAAATGCACGGAGGAGAAGCACCCACTATTTGAGGCCGCCCGCCCCACCTTGGACCTTCCGGGCGGGGTGTATGGGAATAGTTGTGTACTTTCCATTATGCCTGTCGAGGATATACCGGGCCAGCTTGTAGTCGATGGTAAATGTTCCGGCGGGAATTGGCTTGTTCAAGATAACATGCGTAACGACAAAATTGTTGGTACCCGCCCCTCCCATCGGCCAGGGAAGGTTTTTGTACATCCCTTTCTCGCGGTATGCTGCGGGCAGGTATATCCTCCGGCCGGAAGCCAGGTGGAACGCGCGGTATTTAATGCGCATGTGGACGTAATTGCCGGGGTGTTGGTAAAATTCGGCCGTCCAACTGGTAACCAACGAGTGTGGCCAGCGGCCTTTGGCCACTGTGAATCTTATGCGAGCGGCACCGGCGTTGAAGGCCCCGGAGATACAGCCATGGAGCACGCCAGCCGGGCCGGATGGCCCACATGGGGCGACTTCCCGGCAACGGGAAAAAATGGAGTTCGGGTTCCGGGCGAAGCGTACTAGATTCACCCAATCCTTGTGTGGTGTGTTGAGGCGATGAGGAAAATAGGGTGCCAGCGGCACGAGCGGCGCGAGAATAGGGTTCTCTGGGACAGGGGCTGCGCCGTGAATGGGATGGGTGCGTGTAACAATCAACTGGCCGGTAATGCGATCCAACATACGGAAGTGCCGGCCATTGTCGGTAATTACCACCCGGAAGTCCGCCTGTGGCATAAACTGCCAGTAATCGATACGGTATTTCTTTCCGGATCCCCAATACTTGTAGCGAGCCCTTCCATGTACTGTTTGGCCCCTCTTCGGCGTCAACACGCAGCGCTCAATCGCAACGAAATGGATGGTTTTAATATATGTGTATTGCCGCGCCTGCCAAAGCAAGGCCCGCACAATCCGGGGAGACGGTACCCGATGCATCGCGGCGCACACGCCTGGCATCGACAGCAATGCTGCGGAAATACCTATGCAAAAAAGGAATCTCATTGGAAACGCTCCTTTCATACAAAAGGCGGACTGTGGCTGAGGGTTGCCAGCCAAGACCCACGACGGTCAGCTTCCCATTAATTTGTGCAGTTGCTCCAAGCTACTGCCAGGACAGGGCCACAAGGAAGTTGTGCATCGTTAACAGTGGAAATCCCACAACCATGATCATTTGGAGGGGCCGCATAGGCCCCCGTTTGCGTGCCGAGCGTTGGGCCGTAATACGCGATGCAATCTCCGGTGGGGTTGCATGTCGCGGTGTTATAGCACGGCTCCGGCGGCTCCGTGGCCTGCACTGACACTAACCGCAGGCCGACAGTCAAGCCGAATGCGCAGATTATGGCGGTAACAGTCAAGCCGCCGCCCCATGTTGTGAGCCGTTTGTGATGTGTGTTGAACATAAGCGTAACTCCTTAAAATATAAACCTGAACACTGCGAATTCCGGAACATCCGGAACTTCGCCCTATTTATTCATTTTTTTATTGCCTCGGCATGCTGGTGCTTGAGGTGGCGCACATGACGCCGAATCACGTAACCCTCGAATCCACGGTAGGATGTTTGCATTCCATCCCATCGCAATCCTTTTTCAATCTGTCGCGAAGTCAGAATGCCGCGTGATTTCTCCACCGCCTCCCAGCGGTGAAACAGGCTCAAATGGTAATAGCATTTTTCCGCGATCGCAGCGGCCTCCCGGTCCTTTGGAATGACGCCGTACATCGCCACGCACCACCGCAGAATTGCGGTGTAGGCCAATTGCTGATTGGCCGCCCACGCGACGGGATTGCGGTGTTCCAAGACATCAAGGATTAGCAGTATTCGTTGAGCCAGAGCAAGACTGGCTGCATTCATTTGAGTTATAGCCGACGGACTAACGGCTGATGGATCACCAATCGGACCATGGGCAGGATGCCGCTGCCACGGGATTTGGCCATTTTCCCATGCGGCCAGTAATTTTGTGCGGAAATTCTGCCTTTGTTTTTCATGGGTATGCCACGCTTTGTAGCCATAATAGTACGGTGCCGGGTGCTCTGCCAGCGGGTCCAGCATCGCCGCCTGGATAATGGTGTTGAGGGAGTAATTTTTGGCCACGCGAATCGCCAGCTTCATCGGCCCGCGCACCAAAAAGCGCTTCCACACCCCGTCCCAGAAATTCACCACGCGGCTCTGGGCTGACCCATGCCTGTTCGCCACAAGTGCGGTCTTGGGCGGTGATGCTGGGCCAAGGTGGTAACGGGCGGGCACAGGTATCATGGAAACCACATAATCGCGGTCACGGTTCTTCCCGGAGTGGCCGTCCTTATTGAAAAAATAAAGCGACAACGTCCAGGCTCCCGCCGGGATATGCAGGTACACATACAAACCCGGCCCCTGCCACGCCATGGGATAGGTTTCGCCGTGGTCATCAATCTCTGTCTCTCGGCGATCATCTATCCGAGTCGCCCTATGCTTGGCAATGCATTGGTCGAGGTAAAGTTCCGGTAATTCCAAGACCCGTTTGTTCGCGGTATACAGCCAAGTCAAGTACATGCGTATCGCGTCACCGCCGACAATGTGGTACCGTCCGTAATCGTGAAGCCGGTGGTGCGGGCCGATCCCCTCAATATGATACAGCGGCATTGGCCCTGGTGCCCAGACGCAATCACCAATGGGCGGCCCTCGCACAATCGCAAACAAGCACGCCCAATATCTGCCATATCTTCCCAGCCAGCTTCCCTGCGTCCGCCAATCATTGGTGATGGGCACAATCCGCGGCCCCGTTGGCTCCTGTGAAGCAGGCTCCTTCACCAGGCTTTGGTACAGGGCGGCGAGTTGACGCACACCGGGTGCCGCCGCGGGTTTGGGTTCATGGATGGCGTGGCCGGTGTCCGGAGCCGCTCGTCCCCCGGTGGTGGAAACGTTACCCCCGGCGGAGCCGGGGGATACATGAGGTTTGGCGGCGGTGCGGCTGGCTTTTTTCCACGCCACGCCTGCCCCCGGCAGCATAATAATGGATACACCTTTGCCATAAGTGCCCACCACCATGCCCCCGCCAGGCAGCGGCAGCAATGATGTGACATAATTGCCGATTTGCGGCTCGTGGATTTGCCAACGCTTGATTATTGTGCCGGCGGTGTTGTATTCCCACACATCAATGCCGCGCCGCCGATGGCCAAGCCAGAGATCAGTGGTCATTGGTCTTTGCTCATCGACGGCAATCGCCGTGGTGTAATCTTCCATGGGCAGAGTGTTCAACACCTCCTGGGATGGGGCCTTCCAATGCTGGGGCGGATGCCACAAGCCCGCCACTTTGGCGGTGAAATCCCGGCCACGCATAAAGGTCCAATGGTACCGAGGCCGGGAGTTGGGAGTGAAGGTTACAGGCACAGCATCGGCCTCCAGCCGATGAACCGACTTGCTCACGGGCGGAAGGCCCGTGCCACTCTGGGCCACATCCTTATTATTGCCTTCCAGCTTCTCGCTTCCAATTCCTTGCTTCTGAATTCTCGACCCAAACGCGATTCCTTCGTCGGTGCCGACGATCACGGTTCCGTCAGGCTCAACGGAAAGGCCATTGATCAAATTGCTGGGCAGACCTTTTCCTGTTGCGGTCAACGGCATTTTCCACGGGCCGGTGACGACACGCCAACTATACGGGGCGGAGTACGGCGTACGCATGGCGGGATCATCCTGGGATGGACCACCTCCGGCAGAGCCAGCGGCTATGTGGGAATTTGTGATCGGCATTCCGATCGCGACGCCATCACATTGCGTGCCCACATAAACCGTACCGTTTGGGTTGAAGGCGACGCAATCGGGATTTTGGGGCAAACCATCGGCTTGGGTAATGTAGTGCCAGGTGCCGGGCTTAAACGTTACGGGTGACGGGTTACCGGTTACATACTGGCGAGCCGCCGGGTTTATCCCGGCGGGTTGCCCCGGCGGAGCGGATGCGTGTGATGAACACTGATAAATGGCTATTCCCGCATCGGTGCCTATCCACACCTGATCGATGTACTTATCAAACTTCAGTGCGAAGATATGGTTGCCCAACGGCCCGGCCAATACATGGTCTTTGGGATTCTCCACAATGCCATAATCCTGCCAGCGATTACCGTTCCACACGCTGACACCATGGTTGAGCGTGCCGGCCCAGATGCGTCCATGATCGTCGCAGGCCAGGGCATAAAGGTTGTTGTTGCCCAGTTGGCCACGAGTATTTTGTTTGGTGAATTGCTCGACTTGTTGGCCCGCCAGCGCGGCGGGATCATACCGGTAAACGCCGTGGTCTTCCGTGGCGATCCAGATATTTCCGGCCTTATCCCGGCACAGAGCCATGACGAACTTTCCCGTTATTGGCAGCCTGAAACCCGGCAATTTCGGCCATGGCACATAAGCCCGATGAACCAAATGCAGTGGATTCGCCAAGGCACCGGTGCCATAAGTTGAAGAGGCAGTGATGTGCAGCCGGCTGATATCTGCCGCACCACGATCATGCAGCCAAGGCAGTTGGGCCAGGTGAAATTCCCTTGGCAATTTACCGCCGGACGGCCACGGCAATCTGGCGAGATGTAGACCACGCGGCAGTTTGAGGGCACGAACCTGTGATGGAGAAAGCGTCGCCGGCCCTCGTTCCACGTCCCGGTGGGCCATGGCGGAAATGCTTTGTGGCCCGGAGGCTGCAGGCATCCGAACTTCGTTGCCGCTGCGGGTGCCGGACAACAGCCATACGATCGCCGCCACAATCCCTGATAGAATGACCGACGTGGCCATGAGTTTCACGAACCGGGAACGCAGCGGCGGAATCGGAGCCATTTTCATTTACAGGCTCCTTGATCATATAAACTCACCGATGCTGGTGGAAAAACTCGTGCATTGCGTAAGTGTGCGGGGGGGGGGTACGCTGCGTTTCAATGAATTATGAAACGCTGCGCTTAATGAATAATGAATAGAAGGATGCCATGTAACCGCCGGAATAACCCCGGCGGCTCGGTTACAATTTCGCTGGCAATCAGATCGCTTCTGATCTGAAAAATCACTTTCGGATGTAATAAAGGTCAAATTGTCTTGCGACCTTACCATGCTAAAATCTTTCTGCCCTTGGATCGAACTAATGAAAAACATCCAAGAACTAAAATATAATATACACCATGTCCGATAAGAAATGAAGGCCGTGCAAGAAGATAACACAACGCGAATGGACGGGATCGGGCAAAACAGTCCATATATGCCATTAGGACGTGAATAACGCCAATATTATCGGACTACAGTGCTTTATTTTTTTTCAAAAATAGTTGTTTTTTGGGGCGGCGGACTATAAACTGACCCGTGTTTTGTCAAACACACCAGCCAACAAACACCTTTTGCCTGTACCCGATGAACGGATTGCTGTGGCCCAATGCTATTAAAAGTCGTTTGTATAATATATACATATTGATATGTATAAATTTTGTAACCGTTCACGGCCATGCCGATGAGCCAGAGTTGCAGTGGTTTTGACATAACCCAAAGGGTAGTAATCCCTTGTGGTGCAGGCTTCAAGCCTGCCCAGTAGACCCTTCGTGAACGGTTACTAAATTTTATACATATATGATATTGATTAATCTCTACAAGTTTTATGTGTAAATCTCTTTTCATACTCTGGATTGGTACGCATAAGCTACGCCTGCTACTATAAAATGGCGTAACCGTTCACGGGCAAAAGTGGAACACTCGATAAGAAAACATAGCCTTTCATATTGCGGATATTGTTATTTGCAGTTATGAACATATTCCCGGTTACGAATTCCTGTATCAGATTGTTACCAATCATTTCGAATGTAAGCCACACCGGGTGCAGCTGGAAATTGTGGCCTTCAAATCGAGGCCGTCTCCAGAACATCCTTTGGTATTGCTGGGCCAACGGCCCCATAAGATTCGACGGCGGGCGAGATGCCCGCGATCTTAGTGCTCTGTAGCGCCTATAAATTAACTTTGATTGGCTGGAAACGGGTCAGATGCCAGGAGCGAGTGGCGAAAACCGGGTCTATAAGCCCCATTGAGCCGCGACGATGCCGCAAATGGTCCGTTTTCAGCCAACCCAGTTGGCGGGGGCCAAGGGGCCGTGAGCTTTGTCGCTCGTCGTCAGTGTATTCATCAATACACTTTCCTGGCTTCGCGCCCAGGTCCCCTTGGCCTGCCGTCAAAGCTAATTTATAGGTGATACAGAGCACGGGGATACTTCTCAAAAATACAACCTGGTGGCGGCTGTGAGGCGTTTACTAATATATATGGCGGCACCCAGCCACACCTTCGCTTCTTCCTTCAAGCCCGTGAATGGTTACAAGAAATTAAACCCTGTATTTATTTCCAATTAGATGCCGACAGTACCGCAATACTCACAGTATCAATGATGGAATACTTGCAAACGATTATCCCAATCCAATACTGCAGGTCCACGATTATTTTCCCTCAGTTTCCGCCTGTAAGCGTAAACGGGTAGTATTATTATCTGAATATGACTGCATACTTGGTATGCCAGATGAGAGAAAAGGAGATGGTTATGACCGGGCCGGCAAAGAAATTTAATATCCCGCTGATTTCGCGCTCGGGCCAGGATATTACACCGCTTAGCGATGAGCGCCTCAGGGAACTGGCACAGAAACTTACAGCCGAAGAGCGGCATGTCATGCTGGCTCAAGGCACCGAGCCGCCAAACTGCGGCGGCGTGCTGCATACGGGAGCTGGAGTGTATGTATGTCGACTGTGCGGATTGCCGCTGTTTAGTTCCAGCGCGCAGTTTGAGTCTCATACCGGTTGGCCAAGCTTTTATGAAACGATTGACCCGGAACATGTCCGCCTGCAACTCGATAAAAGTCACGGCATGATCCGCACGGAAGTCCGGTGTCGTCGCTGCGGCAGCCATCTGGGCCATGTTTTTAACGATGGACCGGCTCCCTCAGGAAAACGTTTCTGTATGAATTCTGTAGCCCTGGAGTTAAAAGAGAATAGTTAGAAATTGGTAGATATTTAAATGTTGATTTTTAACGGGAGTAACCACTATGCACAAAAATTTACGCCAGGCTTTGGTCTATCTGATTCTGTTGCTTATTGTTCTGACGGCGGCCATCTGGTTTTCCATTAATGGTATTATCCGCAGCGAAATTCAGAGCCAGGCTACAGCGGCCCTGGGGGTTAAGACCACGCTGGCGGACGCCAATTTAAGCATTCTGGCGGGTAACCTTACACTTACGGGGCTGACCGTGGATAACCTTCAAGGCTATGCGGATCCGCATCTACTGACCATGCAATCATGCGGGGCAACGGTCAACCTGCACAGTCTGTTAACCAAAACCGTCGTTGTGCAACTCATCAATATAAACGGCCTGCATATTTCCATGGATCAAAACGGATTGTCCAACAATTTGCTGGCGGAAATCAACCATCTTAAAAAACAACAGCGTTCTGTGGCCCCAAAATCGTCTGCTGGCGGAAATCAACCATCTTAAAAAACAACAGCGTTCTGTGGCCCCAAAATCGTCTTCAGGCTCCGGAGGGAAGGCCTTAGCCATAACCAAAGTTGTACTACTGAATACCGTGGTGCGTCTGAACGCCTCCCTTCTTCCGGGGCAGCGCGGAGTCCCTATTGTTATTACCTTGCCGCGTATAGCGCTTAATGAACCCACGAATCCCAATGGTCGCCCGCTGCGTCTCGCCGGGTTGATGGCGCGGATTTTAGAGGAAATAGCCAGGAATGTAGCCAATAATCACTCGATTCCGGCATCAGTGCGAAGTGCGCTTGCTGCGGCTGCAAGCTCGATTGGTTCCGGTACCAATACGCTTTTTCATGGCGCGGGACAAACGGTTACCGGCGCGGTCAATTCCCTGGGGCGTCTCCTGGGCACCGGAAAGCAATCCGCCAACGGAGGCGCGAAGTGAGCGCTACAGTTTTTGCTCATATTGTCGCAACCACCCACTGCGTGGATTGGCCTGATGTGCTGATTTTTAGCTTGACCTACTTCGGTCTGGCGCTGGGAGACATCCCTTTTACCCGGCTGGATCGGTCCAGCATTGCCATCCTGGGCGCGGTAGCGGTTCTGCTGTTTCATCGCATGGATCTGCACGCGGCCATGGCCGGCGTAGATTTTCCAACCTTGATTTTACTGATCAGCATGATGATTATTTCCGCGCAACTGCGGCTGGCAGGATTTTATGACTGGGTGGTGCGGCGCATTGTGCAGGCCGCACATCAGCCATGGCATCTGCTGGCAGGATTGATTATTTTTTCCGCGTTACTTTCCGCCCTGTTCGCCAATGATGTAATCTGCCTGATTTTTACGCCAGTATTGTGTCTGGCCCTGCAAAAAGCCCGTCGTGATCCAGTGCCTTATCTCATGGCGCTGGCAACAGCATCCAATATAGGTTCTGCTTCAACGCTTATTGGCAATCCACAAAACATGCTTATCGGCGAAACGGCGCACTTGAATTTTGGGGGTTATTTTCTAACGGTGCTGCCGCTGATTCTGGTTTGTCTGCTGCTTAATTATGCGGCCATTGCTGTGATTTATCACACCCGTCTATTTTCAGATACGGAGCCGCCATCGGCTTCAGTAGCCGCGCATGAACACCACCATCCACCGGTGATGCGGTGGCACCTGATTATCAAGTCCCTTTTGGTGATGGGCATACTTCTCGTGGCGATGTTGGCGGAATCCATCATTCACGTTAGTCGCCCGGTGGCCGCAATGGCGGCAGCCGGGGTGATTCTGGTATCACGCAAGACCCGTCCCGTTGATTTATTTGCACTGGTGGACTGGAATTTGATTCTGCTGTTTATCGGCTTGTTCATGGTTATCGCGGATGTGCAGAGCCACCATCTACTGGCGCCGGCATTGCGGGCGTTGACCCAGGCGGGTGTATCACTGCAATCGCATTTATCTTTGGCGTGTGTCACACTGACGCTTTCCAACATAGTCAGCAATGTCCCGGCGGTGCTGCTGATAAAGCCGGCTATTCCACCGGCAGCTACGCACGCCTGGTATCTTCTGGCAGTGGTCAGCACACTGGCCGGCAACCTGACGTTATTGGGTTCCATTGCTAACTTAATTGTATCCCAGCAGGCAGAGCCCTTTGCGGTGAAGCTGCGTTTCCGGGAGTATCTGAAGGCCGGCGTACCATTAACATTGTG
Organism: Planctomycetota bacterium; assembly: GCA_023489375.1. Lineage (GTDB taxonomy): Bacteria > Planctomycetota > Phycisphaerae > WQYP01 > WQYP01 > JAMDCX01. Next base: position 17,436 of record JAMDCX010000066.1, on the reverse strand, counting down.
TAGCGTAACCCTGGCGGTGCTGTACTTTAAAATGATCTGATATAAGTGTGGTACCAAGGCCACATTCTGGTCTATACCGGCAAAGAACTCTATAGCAGTGTAATAAGAAACAGGTTGTATGATACGCTGATTTATGATAATAGTTTTGAAATAATTGTGGAATTTTGTTGATGCATATAACTCCTCCGATCAGTAAGCTCAAACGTTGGATGCTGGCGTGGCAATTGCGCTGGCAACAGCAATTGGCACGCTGGGGAATTCGTGAACAGACACTGCTGATTGGACTTTCCTTTATGGTCGGCCTGCTTACGGGCGTGGCAACGTGGCTTTTTAAGCAGACCGTCAGGTTTATTGAGCACCATTATTATTTGCCCGCTGTGCGATTTACCCACGCCACCACATGGTGGCCCTGCTATGTATTTTTGCCGTTGATTCCAGCTTGTGGCGGGTTGGTACTGGTATTATGGCGTCGGCTGTGGGGACGTCACGATGCCAAACAAGCACAACTTCACGGTTTGGCGGGAGTATTACATTCTTTATCGCGGGAATCAGGAAAATTAAAAGGATCGCTGAGTGTTGAAACACTGGTCGCCAGCAGTTTAACCATTGGCAGCGGTGGATCGGCCGGGCCGGAGGCCCCGATCGCGGTAATTGGCGCCTCTATTGGAGCTTTGTGTGGTAACGCCCTGGGATTTTCGCGGCGTAACATGCCGATTCTGCTGGGCTGCGGAGCCGCGGCGGGAATCAGTGCGATTTTTGGCGCCCCGATCGCTGGGGTGCTGTTTGCCATGGAAGTATTACTGAGAGATTTTTCAGTGCGCACGCTTACACCGATTGTAATTTCATCGGTCATGGCATCAACAATGTATGTGGGCCTTTCCGGCGGCGGACCGGTACGCGGGTTGTTTCAAATGCCGATCAGCGGTCCGGTGTTTGTTTTTACGTTTGGTCAGTTACCCTATTACCTGCTGCTGGGAGCGGTTTGCGGATTGCTGGCGGTAGCCTTTACTCGCTTTTATATCGTAGTGGAGAATTTTTCACAGAAGCACCGTCATCGTATCCCTTATTTTTTTCATCCGGCGATTGGAGCCGCTCTCACCGGCGTGTGCGGCATCGCCATGTTGATTATATTTCGTAATGATCCTTTTCTGCGCCAGCGTTTTGCCGAAAGTTATATACCCATTTTCAGTGATGGCTATCCCACAATTTTGCGGATGATCGATCCGCAATGGTATACCGGCGTGCATCTCGTCGGCGGTCCCATGGTGACACTAAGCCTGGAATTTTTATTAGTGGTGTGCGTATTGAAAATTATTGCCACTTCTTTCACTCTGGCTTCAGGTGGATCCGGCGGAGTTTTTGCGCCGGCACTGTTTATTGGTGCGGCGGGGGGTGGAGCGGTGGGGTTGATCCTGACGCATTATGGCCTGGTCAGTGACCCGAGCACCTACGCGCTGGTAGGCATGGGCGCAGTTCTGGCCGCAGCTATACAGGCCCCGTTGACAGCCATTATTTTATTATTTGAATTGACACAAAATTACGCGGTGATGGTGCCTATTATGCTGGCGGCGGTTACAGCCACAGTGATCCAGCAATTGACGGTAGGGGAGAGCCTTTATACGCTGCCGTTAAAAAAAATGGGCGTGAAGTTAGGCTCTGCGGTAGGTATCAGTGCGTTGCAGCGCATCGGCGTGGATCAGTTGGTACTGGCCAAGGCCCCGGTAGCGCGGCCCGATGAATCGCTTTCCAGCATTCTGAAGCGAAGCCATCAGGAAGGGGTGGAGGATTTTGTGGTGCTGGACAACTTTGGCAAATATCTGGGGCTGTTGACCATCGATGATTTAAAGACGGTACTGCTGGAGCCTGAAGCGGCGCCGTTGTTGCTGGTAGGAGAGGTAATGCGGGCGGATGTTCCACCACTCAAATTTCATGACACACTGGATGCCGCTCTGACCATGTTCGGTCGATTTGAAGTCTCACGTTTGGCCGTCCTGGACGATATCGCTGTGGCCAACAAAGTTCCGGGGCTGCTGGGTTTTCTAACGCGTGCCGAGCTTATGAAACGCTATCAGCAGGAGTTGACGGGGACGTAGTGTTCAATAGGTGAGTAATAGTCTTTACGATAGCCGATTTCGTTAACCGTTCACGAGGCCATAACTATGAATAATCATAATGCCATTGAATAATGAAAATTAGGAACTGACGCATAATAACTTCCAGATAGTCGTTACGCCGGTTGGTGAGCGGATTTCGAAGTACCATCCGACATATAGCTACCGGCTATGTTAGTGGGGGAGTATTCAATGGTAATGTCAATCGTGAAGTCATTACGGTCCCATTCCTAAATAAAACAATTTTACCACAACGACATGACGAATGGCAGTGAGAGGGATAATCCACAATTTCACCGATTACATGTTAAGCCGGCCAGGGAGCTGGCCGCTCTGTAGTCAATGAATTAGGAGTAAAACGCAGGTAGGGGAGAGCCGCGAGCTGGTGTGCGTGCAATATTGGTGGCCGGACTGTGAACGTTTACCGATTTCGCGTGCGGACACCGCCAAGCATTGCGGTGTGGAATTGCAACTTTCATTCCTCTGGTGCGTATAGACTATAATAAGGGGGTGCTGTGGTTTATATGGAGTTGTTTTATGCAAGCACGACGGATTATTAAAGTTAGCGTATTATTAGCTCTTGGCGGCTTGGTGGGGGGGTGTGCCTCGGTACAAATTAAGCCTATAGCAGTGTCGCAAGTGAATGATCCGGACATTGCCGGTGTGCGTTTTTTTCAACCCCAGCCTTATTTGCTGGTAACGCAAATGCCTTCTATGCCAGCCCCACCTGAACCGATGATGCGTCAGGGAATCATGGGGCCACCCATGGAGCCGATGAAAGGCCGAATGTCCTGTCCTATGATGTGGCGGTCTCCCGGCGGCCTGCGGCATGGTTTGTGCAAACCGATGATGAATAGTCAAAATATGAATAGACCGAACCATCGCCCCGGTGACATGGTTAGGAAACCACTGACAAAGAATCATGGCATGGCTTGCATGATAGACCGGAAGGGGGCGTCTGGCATGCACGGTCACAGGATGATGGGGGGGCATCAATACTGCCAGATACAGCCGGGCAGGATGTTGGGGCTTAAACCACCAACACCGGGAATGCCTATGCCGGTATGGAAGATGCGTCGTCTGCCACCACCGCAGCGGATTTTTAAGCTGCAGATTATTTATCTGCCTGATTACTCTCATCCGTATGTTGCGGATATACAGGGCGGACTGGGTCACAGTTCCAATTCCCTTGTCTTGGCAAATGGTTGGGAATTACTCGGTTTGAATGTGAAAGGGTCTGTGGCCCAGTCTAAGCCCATTACTGCCATTACCGTCGCCCCTGCGCAGCGAAAAGAAAAAAAATGGACGTCACATCATAAGCCTTGGGGGCATGGTGGTATGATGCACCCGATGCTCATGCCACGTCATACGGCCATGGCCATGGGGTTACGCCCTGGACTTTATCGGTTTGTATACAACGCTAAAACCGGCAAATTGGCAGGTCTCCGTCGCATTCGCCTGCTTAAGCCGCACCATTGGCATGGA
>JAMDCX010000066.1:0-13624 GCA_023489375.1 Planctomycetota bacterium | reverse complement strand
TGTAGCGCCTATAAATTAACTTTGATTGGCTGGAAACGGGCCAGATGCCAGGAGCGAGTGGCGAAAACCGGGTCTATAAGACCCATTGAGCCGCGACGACGCCGCAGATGGCCCGTTTTCAGTCAACCCAGTTGGCGGGGGCCAAGGGGCCGTGAGCTTTGTTGCTCGTCGTCAGAGTATTAGTATTGATCAATACACTTTCCTCATCGCTTCGCGCCCACAGCCCCTTGGCCTGCCGTCAAAGCGAATTTATAGACGTGACAGTGCACTGGGATACTACTTAAAGATGCAAACAAGTGATGCCTATGGGACTTTTGCCTCAAAATATGGCCGCACCGTGTGAAAGGAAAAGCTGTGTTCAAGATGAGAGTAGGTCTCTCGCAGTCGGGTGGCAGAACCAGACTGCAATCAGTTCGAGCTGCGACGGTTAAGAGCCGCCGTGGTGAACGTCGAATGAAAAAGGCGCGGCAACATCGCGTCAGATAAGGTCCGCGAAGACGAACGAAAGTGAGCCGTTGATGAAGGGTCGAAACCATATACAGACGAGGTCAAAACCGGGATATGGTGCGAATTCCGGGATCAATGGCGGGGTGGCTCTGCAGGCCGCCGCCATGGCCTCCGGCCTTGAAGCGGCGCGAGCGTGGAACAGGCTTGAACATGGAACCTTTGAACCTGTCGTCCCGATGCGAAGGGAGCGGTCCAAGCGAGGTAATCGCGAGGGCCTGAGTACCGATGCGGGGCACAAGGGACGGAACGATCCGTAGTAGCGTTGAACGGCCTGTAACGGGCCGGGAGCCAAGGGGTCGTATCCTCATGCCAACAGCCAACCGGCCAACTCCGTCTTTCCGGCTGGTTCTTTTGGCCGCGGGCTTCGTTGTTCGCTCCTTACAGACCCGCGGGCGGGGTAGGCTCGTCGCTCACGCCTCGCCGGCGGCCAAAACTCCCGCGTCGTAAAATATGAATTTATTTTTGCGCGGCCCCTTAATTCCGCCCGAACCTGTAGCATGATTTATGACGGTGGGGTATTCTTGTCATATATGAATCTGATAAGTTGGATCAGGCGAAGAATGTCTGTAGATAATCTTGGCCACCGGGGTGAAGCCTTGGCCGCACGTTATTTGCGGCATAAACTGGGGATGAAAGTGCTGGCGCGAAATGTCCGGTACCCGGGCGGCGAATTAGACATTGTTGCCTTAGATGGTGATGACCTGGTATTTGTGGAAGTTCGCACGCGGTCCAGTGAAGAATTTACCACCCCCGAAGCCACCGTAACCAGCCATAAAAAGCGTTTTCTGATTCGTGCGGCCCACGGATTCATTCGTCGAAAAAAACTCAACCGTTGGAATGCCCGTTTTGATATTATCGCTATTGTATGGCCGAAATACGGTGAGCCGATTATTCGCCATCATCGCAGTGCCTTTTCCTTTCGTTCGTTCCGGCGCCGTTGATGGATCCAAACTTTTCTAGATGATCGTCAATTTTCATGGATTGATGTATGCAGAATATTCGTTTTGTACAGGAAAAACTTGCTAAATTTTTATGGGTTATTTAAGGTCCGATAATATATGTTATGTTAAATTGCGCTAAATATGAATAATATATGGTTCATAACCATAGGACATGAATGATTACATTGATTTTGATGACCACAATTTAAGGCAGCATCCGGTCCGTTGGGCGTGGCAATTTTTCCGGGCAGCTGGCAAAATTGACAGTGTAAATGCCGTAGCTAAAGGAATTGTTGGTCTTGAAAAGTCGCACCGCAGAGACCTGACCGGATTTATTGCCACGCCCCGTCCATTCTTTATCAAAGCCATGATGTTGCCGTTTAGGCCACAATCTGCTACCATTTTTAGCAATGCAGTCTTTATATTGAGGAATAACAATGAATCATCCTCCTGTTGTTGCAGTTGTCGGCGCCACGGGAGCCGTTGGCGTTGAATTCCTGCGTTGTCTGGACGAACGAAATTTTCCAATGTCTGATTTGCGGCTTTATGCCTCATCACGAAGCGCCGGCAAGCAGATGACCTTTCGTGGTCGCGTACTTACGGTGCGTGAACTCAATGAACAGAGCTTCAAGGGTGTCGATCTTGCATTGTTTTCCGCCGGTGGCTCTATAAGTAAAAAATATGGTCCCATTGCGGTCCAATCCGGTACGGTCGTGGTAGATAACAGTTCAGCATTTCGGATGAATCCTGAGGTTCCACTGATTGTGCCGGAAATAAACCCGGATCAGATTCATAGGCACAAGGGTTTGATTGCCAATCCCAACTGCTCTACAATTATTGCTATTGTGCCATTATGGCCGTTGCATAAAATCAATCGCATCATCAGGCTGGTGGTGTCGACGTACCAGGCGGCTAGTGGCGCTGGTGCGGCGGCGATGCAGGAACTGTTGGATGCAACCAAAGCCGCATTGGAAGGGCGAGATTACCCCCCTACAGTATTACCACATCCCTATGCGTTTAATGTTTTCAGCCATAATGCCGCCATTGATCCGCAAACGGGGTATAATGAAGAAGAAATGAAAATGGTCAAAGAAACGCATAAGATATTTAATGATCCGGAGATTCGCGTTTCAGCAACATGTGTGCGAGTTCCAGTACTGCGGGCGCATTGTGAGGCTCTTAATGTTGAATTTATGTCCCCCGCCGACTCTACATGGGTTCGGGACATTCTTTCTCATGCACCGGGTGTTAAAGTCGTGGATCAGCGCGAAAAGAACTATTTTCCGATGCCTCGCGACGCCTCCGGACAAGGTGATATTCTGGTCGGGCGTATTCGCAATGATCTCAGCGATCCATCGGGACGAAGTATTGCCATGTTTGTGGCGGGAGATCAGCTATTGAAGGGTGCGGCTCTTAATGCGGTGCAGATAGCAGAACTGCTGGTGGCGGAAAATTGACATTCGCTGACGTGTCAGATTTCTGAATTCTATTCGAGTAATAATCTGAATTGCTGATGACGGCATGAGATAAGCACCCCATGGCCCGAATGCGTTATAAACTTACTATTGCCTACGACGGCACAGCGTATTGTGGCTGGCAGCGGCAAGTGTCTACCATTTCCACTGTGCAGCAGACCGTGGAAAAAGCCGCCAGTTACATTGCCAATCACCCGGTGACGGTTCTGGGGTCTTCCCGTACTGATTCCGGTGTGCACGCACAGGGCCAGGTTGCGGAAATGACGGTGGAGACGCAATGGGAAACGGAGCGGCTGCGGATGGCCATTAACAGTCGTTTGCCGCCGGATATTCTTATCCGCACCATGGAACCTGTGGATGAAAAATTCAACATCCGCAAAGCCAAAAGCAAGCGGTATCGTTATCTGATATGGGCGGATCACGACCGCCCGGTTTTTTATCGCCATTATGTGTACCACTACTGGCGCGACTTGGATATATCGGCCATGCAGGAAGCCTGCCGGTTATTTGAAGGAAGGCATGATTTTATCGCATTTCGTGGACGACAGGATGAGTATCAAACGACTATTCGTGATATATTTCATTGCCATATCTACCGCCGCGGACCGATAATTATCTTTGCCGTGGAAGGTAACGGTTTTCTCTATCACATGGTGCGAACCATGGTGGGTACGGTATTGGAAATTGGCCATGGTCAGGGGAAACCGGAGCGGGTAATGGAACTTTTGGTCGCAGGTGATCGGCGAGCCGCCGGGCCGTGTGCGCCGGCGTCGGGCTTATGTCTGCAGTGGATTCGCTTTTAATTTGTTGCAAGGTTAAAGGTAATCCATGATCTTACAGGAATTCCGGCCTTGAAAATTGTTCATGTTATTACCCGATTGATTGTTGGCGGCGCCCAGGAAAATACTCTTTTGACCTGCGAGGGCATGTATCGTTGCGGACATGATGTTACGCTGATTACCGGCCCCAGCCCCGGCCCGGAAGGTTCGTTAATGCCGCGTGCCCAATCCGGTGGTTATCGCGTCATTGTGGAATCCAATCTGGTACGTAATGTCCATCCCTGGCAGGATGCGCAAGCCTATTGGCGACTGCGGCAGATTTTTCGAGAATTGCAACCTGATGTTGTCCATACCCATTCCAGCAAAGCCGGCATAGTCGGTCGCGCGGCGGCGTGGTCAGTCAAGGTTCCTCTGATTGTCCATACGATTCATGGGCTGCCTTTTCACCCCTATCAATCGCCAATGACGAACGCAGCCTGGGTATTTCTGGAGCGTTTTGCCGCCCGCCGCTGTCATAAAATCGTCTGTGTAGCCGAGGCCATGAAACGCCAGGCCATGGCTTGCGGCGTAGGACAACCGGAACAGTTTATTACCATATACAGCGGCATGGACCTTCAGCCATTTCTGCATCCCCAGGAGCATCGGATCACAGTGCGTAAAAAACTTGGTATTGGCACTGATCGCCTTGTACTGGGCACCATTGCCCGGTTGCAGCCGCTGAAAGGACACGATGATATTCTGGCGGTGGCGGATACACTGCTCCGGGCGGAACCGCGTCTCACTTTTCTCTGGATTGGTGATGGTGTATTTCGCCCGCGGTTTACCGCACAAATTGAAAAAGCCGGGTGGAAAAATCACTTTATTTTATCCGGACTGGTCCCACCGGAACAAATTCCCAACCTGATACCGGCCATGGATATCATGGTCCATCCCAGCTACCGTGAAGGTCTACCGCGTTCGGTTGTGCAGGGAATGTTGGAGCAGGTTCCGGCCATCGTGTATGACTGTGACGGCGCTGGTGAAATCTGCATCGCGGATGAAACCGGTATACCTGTAAAAACCGGCGATCGGCAAGCTCTGAAGACGGCGATTTTGCACCTGGCGCAACATTCGGCCCTTCGTAATAAGTTGGGAACCAGGGCCCAAACGCTGGCACAAGCAAAGTTTGATGCGGATATTATGGTTAAGCAGCTGTTGCGGTTGTATGATCAATGGCCAAGGAGCGCACCGTGATCTATCAGGTAATAGTGAAATATGGAGTCAGTGGCATTTCCACAAAAATGGGGGCGATACTTTTCATGGGCCGTGCACCGGCGCTGCGGCAAAACAGTCGTCGGCGGTACCGGTTGCAGAATAAGCAATGGGTTCACAACGCCATGACTCGCGATTGCTTCCAAAAGTTACGGCAAAGAGGAAAAATCTGGGCTGCCGTTACCCGCACAGTTTTAACACGGTTCGGCGGCGCAGCGTTTGGCGCAACATTGGGCCTTTTACCGCTGATGACGGGGGTCGCTTCCGCCATTCCGGCGCATCAGAGTCTCGCCGCCTTATCTCATCCTGTCAGTCCCATTAAATTTCAAATTGAAAAACTTGATAACCAAATTGGCGATTTATTGCTCACGTTGCCTATGGACTCCCGTAAGTCCATTTCCGCCGCAGAAATGGAAGAAACTTATTGCCTTATTGTCCGGCATCTGTATCAAGCCGCACAGCGCTCATCCAATACTACCCTGCGCTCCCGTATTTTACTTAAAGCAGATCAGTTAAACGCGGGGCGCATTGATTTCGACCAGTGGATCACCGCCCTGCTATCCAAATCCCACCACCCTGATGCCTCTGTGCAACAATCTTGCCGCAATTTTTACCAGGCCAGTTTCCAGGTCAACCAGGCGATTACATCGATCCCGGATCTCAATGGTTACCTGCACAAGATGCTCAAGCCGTTGACTCCGTTGGCGCAATTGGAAATCGGCAAGTCGGCTTTGTTGATCGTCTGGCCGGTTGTTCCCCCCACCGTAAGCACCGGATGGCATACCCCCCCCACCAACGCTTTGCCAGATATTAATGATGAAATTTCCGCGCTCCAGCAAGCCAATATTCTGCCGCAAATGCGGCAGATACTGCGCCTCATACTGCAACAACTTCAGAAAGGCCTGAACAAGGCTTCCACGCGCCGCCAAAGTGCGGCCTATTATCTGGTTATTCTCCACTGCGTGAATCTCGCCGAGCACTTGCAGCAAGGTACGATACTTCCTCAATCGGCCAGAGATGAATTTAATCACCGGTTGCTGCTGGGGCTTCTATTTTTCAAGGACCTGCGTACGCGCGCCGCCGCGGCGCGCAAACTGCAATTTATCGCCATGATTGTTCACTCTATGGAACTTTTACAAACAACGCCGTTGTCGGCCGCCACGCAACGTATTCTGATCCAGCGCATGCACCATATCATTGTTCAACTCCATAAATCCGGCAACAGCGAAAAATACGCACAGCAACTGCAGGATATGGATGCACTGTTAAAGCAGCGATTATCTTTTATGAATCTTATGTCCCGTCCTCATGCGGATTATGAGAATACCGCCTGGCGGCGAATTCGCCAGGATGAGAGAAATAATTTTGCACATGCGGTAATGATTCTACAGCATGGTTTTGATCACAACGCCATTCACACATATCTTACCCGCGTGATGGCGCTTGCCAAAAGTCTAAATCGCCTGCTGGCCATGCCCGCCGAGGCGCAACAGGCACTTCTCTATCATCCCGACTCCTCCGGCGGTGTGCAGCGTAACATGACGCGCTGGGCACGTCACATTGGAATGCATCCCTATCAGAACGGTTCTGCCGTTAAGAGCCTGGATCGCTTTAATGAGGTACTTTCACTACTGGCCGCAACGCATCGGGAAATGCTGGCGCACGGTCCGGAAAAAACACTCCGGCGACTTTCCGGTGGGCGCTATGACTTGTTTGTCGCGCGGTTTCTGGAAACCCAACGTGATTTAGTTAACGCCCTGGCGCACAGCCGTCCGGTTCCCAACAAACTCATTACGCGACTTAATGAGCAACGCCTGATTTTTAAAACCAGCGCACAATTGGCTTATCTTATGCAAAAAGTATCACCTTTGCGGCAATTGAATCAGTGGGCGGCGTGGCACACGCATAAGGGTACGTCCAGGCTTATGCTGCAACAATTTCAAGCTACTCTCAGAGCACAATTTCGCATCGCCACCGCCTCTGCTCAAGTTGCATCCAACGTTGCTGATGGTACATCCAACTTATGGTCGGACTTCCGTCAAACCGCACCAGCCATCGCGGTACTGGCCGAGGCGTGTGAAAATCTGACGCCGCAACTTAGTGCCCCCCCCACCGCCTGGTCTACCGCCTGGCTACAGGCGTATGCCTCCCTGCCGGGCAACGCTTATTACCGCCATGATTTATCCACTTTCAGCCAGGCCTGTATGTTTTTTAATGAGGCCGAATTTAATAAAATTCATGGCCAAGCCACTTATGCTCCAGAATTGTTTAATCGCGGACTGGCAACTTTAGCGCATCAGCTCTCGCCCTGATATTATGTTAATGCCGTGAAAATTGCTCCAAAAGCTTGCCAATGGCTCCCAGAGCCTGTTCCAGAACTTCCGGGCTGGGAACCGGCAATTTCAGATAGGATTCACCAGTGTGCTCATCTCGACCAATGATAGATATCCCTGCTGGTCGATTGGCAGAGGTGGCTTTGGCCCCCTCCGTCGGCTGTATGGACGATCCCGTTTGTGCCGCTAACTGCTCCAATACATTCAACCCTATTTGCAGTAATCCCGCCCATGGATTGCCGGCGTTGACTGCACCGGGTTTCTGGCCTGTCGCTGTTGACACTCTCGCGGTGGATGTAACGTTTTCCGCGCCAGTTAAAACACCATTCTCCGTCTCCGTCTCCGTCTCCGTCTCCGATAACGTCGCAATATCTGTTTCATTTTCAACGGCACCTGGCACCGCCGTTGTCCCCGCGGATGCCGACGTTTCCTCTGTTACCGCTTCCGGTATTGCGCCGGTGGTCTGTTCCACAGTTTCAATAAACTTTTTCAGCCGTGATCCGCCCAGCATGATGGTAGATTCGCCCTGATCCAGCACACCGGAAAATAAGGACTTCTTAAATTTCAGAACCGACAACATACCCTCTTCAATGCCGCCTTTGGCCACAAAATTAATCACCCGCACCGGCCGTTTCTGGCCCAGACGGTGAACCCGGCCAATACGTTGCTCCAATACCGCCGGATTCCAAGGCAAATCCACATTGACCACCACTGCCGCCGCATGTTGCAAATTTAAGCCCACGCCGCCCGCGTCCGTAGCCAGAAAAGCCCGGCACTTTTTATCCTCGCGGAATCGATCTACCAGCGCCCCGCGTTGCGTACTGGGAACCCCGCCATGGAATAAGACATGTTCCCAGGTTCGTCCCGTCATACGCCGCACCAGAAGTTCATGCATGCGCAGCCACTGACTGAAAATCACGACCTTTTCCTCAGGACGCTCCAGCCATTCCTCCAGCAACGTGATAAGTTCATCGGCCTTGTATCCAAAATCACTTTGCTGATCCAGTAAATAGGTGCTGTCACAGCTCATGCGCATATTCTGCAGCGCGATCATCAGGCGTTGCCGATCAACCTCGGAAAGATAATGCGTTTTCCGCCACCGCCCCACAATCCGGGCGACAATCTCACGATTTTCATCATGATGCTTAAGCTGCTGCGGCGTCATGGGAACAAAAAAGTTTTTATCCAGACGTTCAGGTAATTCCCGCAGCACGGCATCTTTTTTTCGTCGAATAAGAATGGGAGCCAGCGTGCGTCCAATGGAATCCAGATTCCGGTAGCCCACCACGCGCCCGCTTGCTGGATCGTGAATTTGATGCTCATGGAGAAACTGGAACGTCGGCCCCAGCCGGTGTCGATCCACAAACTGCACCACCGATACCAGTTCTTCCAGACGATTTTCCAGCGGCGTTCCCGTCAACACGATGGCATAGGGACTTTGAATCTGTTTAATACTCCGGGCGGCAATGGTATTCCAGTTTTTGATCCGTTGCGCTTCATCCAGAATCACCATATCAGGGGACCATTTTTCAATGAGGTCCAGATCACGGCGAATGGTGTCGTAATTTGTGATTTTGTAGAATGTGTCGGCGAGGAAGCCCTGTTCCCGTCGCATGCGTAAGCCGCCGATTACAGTTGCGTTTCGGGTAACGAATTTTTCAATTTCCCGTAACCACTGGTGTTTCAGGGATGTGGGACAGATTACCAGTACGCGCTGCGCTCCGAAATGTTGGGCCATGATTTCTACAGCGGCTATGGCCTGAATGGTTTTGCCAAGCCCCATTTCATCGCCAATGAGGCAGCGCCCGGCACGAGCGGCAAACAAGGCCCCCACACGTTGATACGGATACAGCGGCACTTTAATCAGCTTGTCCATGGCGGGACTGTCCGGTCCCAGTGGAAATGCCTTCTGTAAAATGCTCGACCGCGCCACCGCGTCATGTTGTTCGGCAATAAATTCCAGGGCATCATCATAACAGCGCAGATCATGTTCAATGGCGCCGGCTGCGGAAAGAAATTGATCAAATGAGGTCACCATCTCCGGTCGCAGTAATCCTGTGGAATCAAAATAGTTGGCTGCCAGTTTTTGCAGACTTACTGGACATTCCGTTCCGGCGCGGAAGCGCACTTCGCGCTGTGCGCCGTAACGTAGATATACCGAACTATAGGGAGCCTGATATCCCTGTTCCAATATGGCCGCTGTTGTACGATCCTGCCGCAGCTTCCACAATGTAAATTCGATATGTTTGCAGGTCCCCAGCGTATTGGTGGTAAAATCCGGGCAGGAGCAATAATTATCCCCCAGTTTTTCACCTCGTATCGCCACACGATACAGCCCACCGGTAGCAGGATTACTGACTTCAAAATCTGAAAACACGCTTTGATCTCCGAGATTCCGCAAGCCGAACTTTTGTTCCTGCCCGTATTGCCGCCGCAAGGCGACCTGCCATTCCTCCAGGGACATGGCCGGTGGCGGTATCACCCGTGAGAGCTTGACCGGCTTGGCGTGCAAGCGGTTATTTTTAGCAACTGTGTTTTTAGTTTTGGTCGGCATAGCACAATTTTCCTTATACAAAACCAGCGCCCGCGACATAGATTACCCCCCCTGCCTGCATCCACGTCGTGGTCATCAGCAGGATCATAACGATTTCCACGCTGATAAGAAATAGGAGTGCGGCCATATTTTTTGGCAAAAGCCCATCCGCCGCCACTTGTTTGTATATTAAAGATGTTTCCTGGGATTGCGGGCGTCTCGCCCGCCGTAGCCCTCCAAGGAACCGTTGGTACAACATTGCCAGTGGATGCTCTCAGACAGGTATTGATTTGAATGCCATAATTTCTGGCCGCACCCAGAAATAGTGCTGGCTCTTGGCATTTTCCACTTTTCCGTCATAATGATATATAAGCTGTATTTGAAGTTTGTTATTACGCCGCTAAAGTATCGGCGTAACAAAAGGAGTGTAATGGCATGACTAAGGAACCAAATGTTAAAAATACCCGGATTGAAAAAGATTCTATGGGACCGCTGGAGGTACCGATAGACGCCTATTATGGTGTTCAGACTCTGCGGGCCATGCAGAATTTTCCGATTTCCGGTCAACCTATGCCCGATACATTTATCCGCGCCCTGGCCCTGTTGAAAAAGGCAGCGGCGATTATCAATCGGCAATTAGGCCTTCTGGATGCCAAAAAAGCCCAGGCTATTGCCGACGCGGCCGATGAGGTTACCGCCGGAAAATTGGCGGATCAATTTCCTGTGGACATTTATCAGACTGGTTCGGGCACCAGTACCAATATGAATGTCAACGAAGTGCTCGCCAGCCGGGCCAATGAACTTCTGGGCGGCCAGCGCGGCGACAAAGCACCGGTGCACCCCAATGATCATGTAAATATGGGCCAATCCAGCAACGATGTCATTCCCACCGCATTGCATGTGGCGGCACTGGTGGAAATCAAACAGATTCTTCGCCCGGGTCTGGAGCAACTTGAAAATGCGCTCTTGCGGCAGAAATCCGCCACATGGAATGTGATTAAAACCGGCCGCACCCATCTGCAGGACGCCACTCCCATCCGCATGGGGCAGGAATTTTCCGGCTTTGCCGGCCAGATTGAACGTGCCGGCCGGCGATTACAGACTGCGGAAAATGAATTATCCGAAGTGGCCTTGGGCGGAACCGCTGTGGGCACCGGGATTAACGCCCATCCCAAATTTGCCGCTGAAGTTTGCCATCTGCTCTCCGGGTGGCTGGGCATTCATGTACATGAAACCACGAATCATTTTCAGGCCCAATCCACCCTGGACAGTCTGGCCTTTGCTTCCGGAGTAATGAAAAATATTGCCATCAGCCTGACCAAAATAGCCAATGACATCCGCTGGATGAGCTGCGGTCCACGCGCTGGTCTGGGCGAAATTGAAATTCCCGCAGTACAGCCGGGCAGCTCCATTATGCCGGGCAAAGTGAATCCCGTTATTGCGGAAAGTGTGTTAATGGTTTGCCAGCGTGTTATTGGCAACGATACCACCGTGACTGCCGCCGCCGCGAGCGGAAACTTTGAACTCATTGTCGCCATGCCGGTGGCAGGAGCCGGGCTGCTGGAATCCATCCGTCTGCTGGGCCGGGCCAGCGCCAACTTTGCGGCTCAATGTATACTGGGCATTAAACCCACTAAACGCGGGCCGGAACTGGTGGAAGCCGGACTCATGCTGGCCACCGCCCTGGCTCCGGTGATCGGCTATGAAGCGGCCGCTTCTTTGGCTAAAGATGCCGCCCTTAACGGTAAAACTATTCGTGAGGTGGCTGCGGCCAAGACCAAATTAACTGCTGAGCAACTAACCCAACTACTGGATCCTGCCGCGATGGTAGATCCGTCTGAACGTGTGCTGCCGGTATCAGGTTGAAGTCGCCACGGGGTGTAGCCCATTTCTAACCGTTCACGAAATGTTGACCAGGGCACTCTGAAAGTCCGTAATACAACGTGTGCTGCGTACCCAAAAGCGAATCGGAACCACTTATACCGTCGACAGTTTGACTCAATGATGGGGTCAGGGGCGGTTACAATTTTGCGGTAAAGAATGTAAAACTGCTATTCGATAATATAAGCACTATTCATATACTAATAGCAGATTTATTCCCATTTGCGTAATTTATGTCTTTTACTCGGTGATTTTGTTTTCTCGCTCTTGACTTACTCTACGATATGGTGTATATTATCTTCAGTAATTAAAACTTGAGCAGTGCAATTACTTGTTAACATGCCTGCCGTCGGCGTGAGTATTAGGGAAAGGAGGCGATAACGGCGGAAAGGTTTTCACAGGCAAGTTGGCCATGGCGGGCTGACTTAAAGTTTGATTCATGGAGTTCTCAACTGCAGATTTGCCAACCGTGTGGTTGGTGGCAGTGGGAGAGCAAAGTAGTTCCTTATATAAGGAAATATAGTATGAGTAACAAATCCAGTATCGTTACATCCGCTGCAGATGTGTGCGGCAAACCGTCGTCCATTCGGTCAATGGACCATTTACCGAGACGCGACTATAAGGGAGCGGAGTACAAGGAGTTGTTTATGTTTTCCAGTCGTTCATCCGTTTCTCGTGGTTGTTCTTTGGCGGTAGCGGCGTTGGCTGCCATGACGGTAGCTGGGCTGGCTGGTACAGCCTCCGCAACTGTCTTAGTGAGCGTGGTGTTGGGTTGGGGCCCAAGTAATATGATCACACCAGGCAACGGAACGGTAGCTGCCGCCCCTTCGATAGGCAATAATCAGTGGAATGCTTACGGAGCCAATGGGACGGCTCCGTATGACATCACCTTTAATCCACTGGATTCCAACGGCAATGCGACAGGCATTACGGGGACTTTTGATGAAGTTACCCCTTCAAGCTTTACACAATATGGGGCCACAAACTACCAATCACCGTGGTACGTTTCCGCCACAAATGGAAAAGTGTACCCATCCGGCGGAGTCCTTGCACCATTTGCCAATTGGCCGGGGGGGACGTGGAATGGCAGTTCAGGGTCAGATCAGTCATCTCCAGGCAATCCGCTGGGCCCCGATACGCTTACCCTTTCGGGCTTGAATCCCGTCGGCAGTTATGATGTGTATGTTTATTCCGCATACACGCAAGGCGTGCTGACCGGTGGCAACACCCCAACCGTGTCACTTAATCTAACCAAGGGAACCGCGGCCACCACATCGTACACATATACCTACAATATGAGCGACCCTAACCTCTTGGCTTCGTATCAACTGGGCACGAACTACGAGGAATTCAGCAACGTAACACCGGATAATACTGGTACCATTGCCATAGCGGGTACTGGTGTGAATACTTCGTTATTCAATGCGTTTCAATTATATGCCGTTCCCGAACCGGCCACGCTGGGCTTGTTCGCCGTCGGTGCGGCAGGATTGCTGCTGTTGCTGAAGCGACGGAAGACGGTTTGACGCGGCGGGCAGTAACGCACGCAGTGGCGGTGTAGTGAAAATAGTCCCCACCAGCACCGGCAAAGTCGGTGGCAGAGCAATGGGGGGCGGATGTCCTCATCCGCCCTTGGGTTGGCCGTCAGTGCCTTGGTGATGGTTGTTCTTATGCCTGCGCTTTTGCAAGCCAGGAAACTGTGTAATAGATGGCAACGGGAGGGCCGGGGAGATTAAAATTCCCGGCCCTTTTTTTCCGATTGACGGCTGAAAACTGGAAACTTTTATTGAACGCTTAGCAAAGAGATTCAACATGAAACGTAAAAACGCTTTTACCCTCGTAGAACTATTAGTGGTAATTTCAATTATTGCCTTGCTGATCGCCTTGTTGTTACCGGCGTTGGCCAGAGCCAAAACCTTGGCGT
>JAMDCX010000082.1 GCA_023489375.1 Planctomycetota bacterium | reverse complement strand
GAGTAATGGCCGGGATTGCGATGGGGCTGAAATGTCCTGTATGCGCGGCGGAGGATCGAGCCGACTCTGAATAATGAGTCGGCGAGATCCGACAACAAAGCAGACGGGGCCTTTCAGGCCCACTCCACGGGGCGGCATGCTTTTGGGCCCCCCTCTGCGGCATGGCTCCTCGGAGTACCATCTGAATCAGGTACGCCGTCGTCGCCGTTTCTTGACGGGTGCCAAAAATCACGCCGTCGCAACCCGGCGATTATTCGGACAGACTCCTAAAGTTTTTTTCATGGAGCTTCTCAACTGCAGATTTGCCAACCGTGTGGTTGGCGGCAGTGGGAGAGCAAATTGGTTCCTTATATAAGGAAATATAGTATGAGTAACAAATCCAGTATCGTTACATCCGCCGCAGATGGTTGCGGCAAACCGTCGTCCATTCGGCCAATGGACAATTCACCGAGCCGCGACCATAAGGGAGCGGAGTACAAGGAGTCGTTTATGTTTTCCAATCGTTCATCAGTTTCACATGGTTGTTCCCTGGCGGCAGCTGCGGTACTTGCGGCTGTCGCGTGCATTGGCCTGGCCGGTACGGCCTCGGCCAGCACAATAATCTATCTGGATAGTTTTTCCGGCAGTTCTGCGGCCAACTCGCTGAACGGGGCGGCACCTACCGTGGATAACGGTACCAGCTCCACATGGACCGCCGGTTCCACCCCAGGTTACAACGGATTTACTGATACTGGCAGTGCCTCGACATCCACTGGCAACGGCATCATCGCTTACCTCAATTTCCTTCCAAGCCATGGATACGTCTACACCTTGTCCGTGGGCATGCAGACAACTTCCGCCAATGCTTGGCTGGCCCTTGGTTTCATGACGAGTCCAATGACTAACAATCGCTTTGATCAACCGGACAGCAGCGGTGGGCCCGGTGCTACGCCGTGGGCTTTGGTGCATGCTCCACCCTCCAGTGGCACCTACATTGGCTCGCTGTTTACCGGTCCCGCGGCCACAGTTTATGGCCAAAATTTTTCTCCACCAGCGGGTGTTAGCATTACTGGAACCCAGAATATTTCAATAATCTTAAACACCGGATCGAGCGCTTGGACCTATCAAGTTTTTGACAATGGCACCGCCGTGTCGCCGGTGGAAGGGTTCCAGAATCCAAACCCGGCCATCGTTGCCGTCGGGCTGAATACCATTGCTCCATCAGGACAGTTCAGCAACTTTGAACTATCGTCTGCGGCCGTCCCCGAGCCAGCCACGCTGGGCCTGGTGGCAGTTGGTGGCTTGGGCTTGCTGTTGCTGAAGCGGCGGAAGACGGTTTGACACGGCAGGTCGTAACGTATATGGAGGATATTCGGGAGGGCCGGGGAAATTAAAACTCCCGGCCCTTCTTTCTCCGACGGGCGGCTGAAAACTGGAAACTCATATTGAACACCATAACAAGGAGTTTTTTTATGAAACGTCAAAACGCTTTCACGCTTATCGAATTACTGGTGGTCATCAGCATTATCGCAATTTTGATCGCGTTGCTGCTGCCGGCTCTGGCCCGGGCGAGAATTCTGGCGGAAAGAATACAGTGCGCATCGAACCTGCGTCAAATCGGTGTGGCCATGCATGAATATGCCAATGAATTCCGCGGGCAGTACCCGCTGGCCCTGGTAGGCCAATACCCCTTCCAAAACTCCATCTTTTGGAATATCGAAAATTATCCAAAGGCGGGTCTGGCTTTGCTGTACTACGACTCCTTTGGAGTAGTGGGCGCGAATATGATTAACCCTCGACCGGGCATTTTAAGTCCGACAGCGGCCGGGATGAGTCTGCTGTACTGTCCGGAAATGAGCAGCGGCCTGACCCAGCAGGAGATGGTCTCACCCGCGCACTACAATGCGCAGGGGCTTGTCACCAATTGGTATCTACTTACCGGCTACAGCTATTGGGTTGACAGCGGGCTTAATTACAAGCCGGGTTATGATGCGGGTGTGATTGGAGGTCGATATGGGCCTCCGGTGGCGCATGGCACGATCTATTCCGGAACACTGGGGCCATGGAGTTTTATCAATGGCGACCCCGCTCACGAACCGGCTTTGAATCCCCAATCCGGCGGTGGAACGATATTGGTAACCGATAATACGCTATTCACAAATGATACTGCCACAACGGGATTCACCACCAGTTGGCCCGTTGCCGGGGCCCCCTGGTCTAATCATGTGGATGGTAGCATGGGAAACTTTTTGCCCGCCGGTGAGCATGAACTTTATAATGATGGTTCTGTGCATTGGGTGCCGATGTCAAATATCAAGGTTCGTTTTTCCGGATTCGGAATATATTTTGGATGGTAGGTTGTGCTTCCCCAGTTGATGGTTACTGAATTATGACGACCAGCGCATCGCCATCCGTATCCCGGCCACCATACGCAACGGTTTCGCGCCGTACTGTGATCAAGACCACCGCCTTAGCCGTGGTGGCTGGTAGTGTCATACGTGCTGGTGCCCGCGGCACAGCACCGAAAAATCCTGGGCCGACGAACCTGACCTGCGAATATCTGGTTGATCCTCTCGGTGTCGATACAATGCACCCGCGATTAAGCTGGATGCTCGGATCGTCCCAACGGGGCGAATGTCAAACAGCTTATCAAATTCTGGTTGCGCGGGAAGTGTCGCTACTGCAACCGGGTAGGGCGGATGTATGGGACTCCGGACGTATTGCATCGGATCAAAGCGTTTTAGTTCCTTATGCCGGGTCCGCTCTAAAATCGGCAGCGCGTTATTTCTGGACAGTCCGGGTATGGAATGCTCTTGGCAACGCCAGCGCTTGGGCGTCGGCAGCCGTTTGGGAAATGGGAATGCTCAAAGCCACCGATTGGCAACCCGCGCAATGGATTGAATTGGCGGAAGATACCAGGAACTCTGTGCTTGCGGCGCGGCCCATAAAAACCGCTACCATGCGAACCTCGGCGATGAAGAAGTCCTTCGCCTCTCCATTATTTCGCAAAACATTTTCAATAAACAAAGCGGTGTCCAGGGCGCGGATGTATATCTGTGGCTTGGGATATTACGAATTGTTTATTAATGGCGGGCGGATTGGAGATCACCAGTTGGATCCCGGCATGACCACTTATGACGCCCGCGCCTTTTATGTAGCGCATGATGTGACCGCCGCGCTGCGGCAAGGCGGTAACGCCATAGGGGTGATGCTGGGGAACGGATTCTATGGCCAGAATATTGCGTTTATGGCGGCATGGTTGGCGTGGGGATCGCCGGTACTGCTGGCTAAATGTGTCCTCGAATATACCGATGGTTCAGTGGAAATAATCGGTACGGATTCCACTTGGCGCACTACTACCGGGCCGGTGCTTTTTGACAACGTCTATGCCGGGGAAACGTATGACGCCAGGCTGGAGATTCCCGGCTGGGCGGAACCCGGCCTTGATGATACACATTGGCAGGCCGCGCGTGTGGCCAAGTCTCCTGCTGTGAAACTGCAAGGCCAGATGATTCAGCCGATTCGGGATACTCGTATCATCAAGCCGATACGTATTCTTGCATCGTCCGGCGGCAAATGGATCGTCGATATGGGGCAAAATTTCGCCGGCTGCATACGCCTGAATGCGGCCGAACCTGCCGGGACAAAAATTACTTTGCGCATGGCGGAGATACTGGCCCCCGGTGGCGCGGAGATTGATCCCGCCACGACGGGCGTGTTCGCCACCGGTGTGGTACAGACGGAAATATATGTGTGCAAAGGCGGGGGCGAGCAATGGCGGCCTCGCTTTACCTATCATGGATTCCGATATGTTGAGGTCAGCGGATTAAAACGAAAACCGGCCCTGGATTTTATGGAAGGCATCCAATTGCGCACCGGTACGGAAAAGCGGGGAGCTTTTGTATGCTCCGACGCCCAGCTTAATCGAATTTATAATACCTCGCTCTGGACGCTTGAAAGCAACATGCATAGCATTACCGAGGATTGCCCGCAGCGGGAAAAGTGTTCCTGGATGGGAGATATGGAAATATCCGCGCAGGCGGCCATATTCAGTCTCAACATGGCGCCACTGTACAACAAGCTGGCGCGTGACATGGACACCACGCTGGGGCGGGGCGGCAGCACCCGATGGAACACTCCGGCGTCTCCCGGGTTGCCTTGCAACATTGCCACCGGGCGCAGACTCAAGGGGCAGGCCATGCCGGATTGGGGAGCCGCCCTGGTGGCCATACCTTGGTTTATTTACATTTATTATGGTGATGCATCCACACTGATCCGGCAATATCCGCACATGAAACGCTGGGTGCATTATGTGGCCTCGGCCGCGGTCAGTAAGCGCGGCATCGTGCAATATGGTTTTGGTGATTGGTGCCCGCCCGGTGTGGGCGGAGCCAACCCCAGGTGCCCGGTGCCATTGACTTCCACAGCCTTGCAATATTCCAGTCTGAATATCATGGCCAAAACCGCCGCATTACTGGGCCGCGATGCCGATGAAAAATGGTTTAAACGCCAGGCGGCCGTGGTCAAAGCGGCATTTCATCGGACGTTCTATGATCCTCAGACCGGCGGATATGGCTCGCAAACCGCCAATGCGGTGGTCCTGCGATTCGGCCTGGCTCCGGAAGACAAAAAAAAATCCGTTGCCGCCGCGCTGGCCGCTGAAATTCATGCCCGGCACGATCATGCGGATACCGGAATTTTAGGTTCCCGTCCCCTGTATACGGTGCTCAATGAGCACGGTTACGATGAATTAACTTATCGCATGATGAAAAAACTGGATTATCCCAGCTATGGATTTATGCTTTCCCGTGGTGACACCACTTGGCCGGAAACGCAATATAATACGCCATTAAATCAAGTGCAGCCCGCCTGTTCATACAACCACGCCATGCAGAGCGGCTTCGCGGCCTGGTTTCACGAAAGCATCGCCGGAATCCGTCCTCTTGAAACCGATCCGGGATTTAAGCGATTCCTGCTGCGTCCGCACAATTACCGCCAATTGACGGCGGTGCGGGCAAATTATCAGAGTATGTACGGCGTTATCCACAGCCACTGGCGGAGAGATGGCGCAACGTTCGCGTGGAGCATCACCATTCCGCCCAATACCAGCGCGGAGGTTGCCATTCCCGCGCGTCGTCGTGCCGATATCAACGAAGATGGAAGGTCTGTTACGCCGCTGAACCAGCACGTTCAATTCATGCGAATGGATGGTTCCTACGCGATATTTTCTGTGATGGCGGGAAGTTATCACTTTACGTCCGTGCTGGAAAACAGGTGACACCCCTATGCACCATGGTGGCTTGGCAAAAAAACGTTTTGTGTCAGATTCCGCAACAGCCGCTATCCTGCCGATTGTCGGTTATTTGGGAGGGGACATACTTTACCCATGGTTAGGCTCGTGGTGAGTCTGACCGGCCGAAAGGCCGTGAATAGTTACAATAAGGAGTAGCCTTTGATGTCATTCCAAAGATATTCATTCGTATTGATGACGACCTGGGGAGTAATATTTTCCACGCTGGCGTTTCTGGCCGGAGGCCTGGCCCGCGGTGCGGATTTGGCAGCACTGGTGAATCCGTTCATCGGTACGGCGGCTGGCGGCAACATTGTTCCGGGGGCCATGGCGCCATTCGGCATGGTGGAATTAAGCCCGGATATGCCCAATGGATTTTATGTCTATGGAGACAACTATAGCAGCGGCTTCAGCATGACCCATCTGAGCGGCTGCGGATGCTACAATTATGGCGATGTGTTTTTCACCGCCACCTCCGGGCCGGTCAAGGTGCAACCCAAAGAATATGGCTTCCATTTCAGCCATCGACAGGAATCCGCTTCGCCCGGTTATTACCGTGTATTTATGAAGACCTGGGGTATCAACGCACAATTCACCGCGACCACCCGCTGCGGCATGGCCAAGTTTACATTTCCCGCCGGCAAACAGGCCAATGTTTTAGTTCCCATCAGCCATGCGGCTAATCCCACCATTGGTTCGAACATTCGCATTGTTAACGATCATACGATAACCGGATCGGTTACTAGCGTAACGATGGTCGGTACCAACCTGCCGGTGACGGTCTATTTTGTCATGAAGTTCAGCGCGCCATTCAAAACTTATGGCGTATGGGAAGGCCACGCCATCAAACCACAGGTACGTCAGCAGATACAGGCTCAAGGTGTCGGCCCGCTATTTCCTATTAACTATTACCCGCCGCCGCGTCTGGATTCATGGGGGCCGCAATATGTGAAACCCAAACCCACATTACATTTTCCCGGCCCTCCTATCGGGGCCTATGTGAGTTATCCGGCAACCACCCACAGCCGAATGGTCAAAGTTCGGATCGGCATTTCGTTTGTCAGTGTCGGCGGAGCGGAGAAGAATCTGGCGGCGGAAATGCCCAAGTTTAATTTCTCCGCCAATTGTGCCCGCATTCATGTTCGCTGGAATAGAGAACTGTCCGTCATCACCGTGAGAGGCGGTTCCCTAACTCATAAAA
>JAMDCX010000105.1 GCA_023489375.1 Planctomycetota bacterium | reverse complement strand
CGCGTGGACTTGCTATAATCTGGTTATGCAGCGTAATGACCCCAGGTTCGGGACAGAATAGCAAAGATATACCCCGTAACGTCGGTGGAATAATACCGGGCATGATGGTTTTGCCGTTCATGGTTCTCGGAACACCGGTCACCATGCTTTTTCCGGTATACCCGCCGACGCCAAAGGAACTGTAGTAAAGCGGCCCGAACCCCCAGCCCGGGCACTGACTTCCGCTGACGGGGTATCTGAATCCGCCCATTGGCGCAAGTTTATAATCCGAACATCCCAGCGGATATTGCCCTTTGTACACTACGGCATACTCACGCATGGCAATGCCCAACTGCCGTAGATTGGACGCACAGACAATCCGCAAGGCCAAATCTCTGGCTCTGGCCAACGCCGGCAACAATATCGACATTAATATCGCAATAATGGTCAGTACCACCAGCAATTCGGTGAGGGTAAATGCCGATGACCGCTGCGGCGGCCTTAACGACCAATGGATGATGGGCAACGATCCGGGCGGCTGCACCGTCGTTGATAATTGGGGAACCGCTGGTTGATTGATCCGTGGCTGACGTTCCATTATCACCGGCTCGCCTTCTGGATTCTTATTTTGCTGATGATCCATAAAACACCGCGTCTCACTAAGGCCGCAAAGTTGCCGTGCCATCGTTCTCTCCGCCGGCCAGCCCCAGCCAATTCAAATTCATTGCGGCAGCGCCGGAAACTCCGCGGACCACAACGCCATTGTTCAATTCCACCACCGCTGGTGTTTGGGCAAACCACTGGTGGCTGGAATCCAGCGTCGCATGCAACGGGATATTCGAATGAAATAGATTGTGCGGAACCGAAGATTCTGATCCCGATGGTACGCGCACAAAGGCGACATGCGGCTTCTGCCCCGAAGTTTCCTGCTGTTGCGCCAGGCCCTCGTAAATCGGTATTGTGGCCCGGCATTCATCGCAACTGGCGTGATAGAACATCACGATCCAACGGCCATGGGAAAGGGGGGTGCTTAAATAAATTTCGTGCTGCCCGGATACGCCGGTAGCGTCGGCATTCTGCAGGTGATCCCCAGTAGGCTGTACCATGCCCGTCACTGGCTGGGATTGCACTATATTGGCCAATACTGGCAGCCGCCGATCAATCCATTTGTTCGGTTCCAGAATGACAATTTTACCGCTATTGGCTGTAACAAGGCCATTGGCAGCCGCTATCGGGTAAGGGCGAAACACGGCGGAACCAACGCCCATTAGTAATCCAATCCCGGCAGCCGCCGCGACCGGCCACTTGCGTTTTGACCATCGTGATGGATATGCATCTTTTCCACTCAGCCTGGCAAAGAACATCAGCGCGAGAACAATTGCGACATCCAGAACGAATGTAAACCATGGACTCACATGCACCTGCCCGAAGCAGCCGCAATCAGCTTTGCCGGCAAGTGCCTCGAATAGGGTGTAGCAGGCAAATAAGCTGAAACAACCAACAGCAACCCGCCGCGCAGCGATTGGTACCGCGCCGCTGATCAGCCACAGGCCGAGAAAGCACTCAAGGCTGATTAACACTTCCTCAAAAGCCGGGAGACGTTGCAACCCCGAGGGGTGAACCGGCCAGCGGAGATGTTGATACATCTTGAACGATGTGGCAAGAAGCAAGAGCATCCCCGCTACAGGAGCGATTAATTGAGTCGGAGCAAACCGGGCACATCCTGTGGGATCGTCCGCATTAATGCAGCGATTCACTGCTGGCATCGGAAGACCTCTTTAGTTTGGCGGTGACCATCATGCGAAAAGAGCACTACGGGAGACCGCTGCCTATCGGCTCAACACCACGGGGATATCCAGCGTCTCCTTGCGAGCGCCATGATTGAAATTGTATCGCACGCAAAGTAGATCAATTGTGTCACCCACCAGTTCCTCAAGGGAGCGCTTGCGAGTAATGCGTATCTCCTCGCCATTTGGAACCGCTATAATTGATTTCGCCGTGCAATAGTGTAAGGCCGAAGAAATTGAACCAATCCGTACATGATGCCCCGCGTAATTAAGGGTAACCGTGGCCGAAGCGTCGCCCTTAACACTCACTTCGGATGGATTGCATGATACCACCGGTCTGACCGTGTACAGAACGCGTAATGGAAGCCTAATTTTATTTCCGACTGCAATGATCACCCGCCGCACATAACTTCCCGGAAGGGATTCCAAAGGCCCGGTACCGACTCGGAGCAAGCACCGTTGCATCTCTCCACCGTCGATTACACGCCACGGCCCTGTTTTCACTGTTAGTCCGTAGCTATCTCCGGCGATCCGCACCGCCCCTTCGGGCATTCCGGCATCGGCCATAACGTGGATGGCTCTTGACCGCAGCCGTTGCTTAAATTCCCCAGTGCCCAAGTTGATCGATTTCGCGTCCAATCTGGTACCGACACGCACATATCCAAATAAGGAAAGTTGCTGAAACGGCTTTCTGCTATCGTTGGAAACTAAATAAATTTCCTTATGCACGCCGCGCCAATATCCGGCACTATGAAAGGCCACACTGACCACCGCACTTGCTCCGGGGTACAACGTGGTCCGGTTTATTTTGGTGACAGTGCAGCCGCAACTGGCAAAAACCTTTTTAATCTTCAGAGCGACGGTGCCGGCATTACGGATATCGAAATGGAAACGGGCTATTGAGTCCGGGGCGATAAATCCCATGTCCATCGGCCCAGTAGGCACAACCAAGTGCCTTCCCGGCCGTAGCACAGGAAAATGAGATCCACCGAAGACCAGTGCGCCGAAGAAAGCCGCAAGGGTGAACAGACATGCTGCGAGAAGGGCGTAGCGGCACGTGGTCATTTTCCGGCCTCCGATTGCTCCGATGACGTGTGTCTCGCCGTGGTGAGCATGCGTGCCGCAGTAGCCTTGGTGAAATGGTATAATTCCTTATGCACCGTGTCATCCACGAATGTCCCATACGGGATTTCCAAATTTGTAACGCTCAGAGTACCGTTGCGAAGAGGCCCAAGGACGAATTTCACGAACCTAATTTCCGTGCGCGTAAAACCACGGTCCTTGCCACTAACCCAGTAGTGGCTTTCAAGTGTTCTGCTGGCTGGCAGCCAGCAACCGTCCGCTTTTCGCCACTTCGTTGCGATGGTATCGATCTCTTTGAGTCTGTGTTTGGCTGCGTCGAGCTCGTCGGTTATGTTATAGTAGCTTGCCACCATCCCGCCCTGCACTAGGTCGAACACGATCACGGCCTTCGCGCCGAAGAAGTTCGGCAGATTCGACGGGTATCTGAATGTTACGACAATCCGGCGGCCAGTCTTTTTGACGGTTGCCGCCGATTGACGCTTCGCTATCCGAAAGAATTGTGCATCAGGCTGCATCATGCTGGAAATTTCTGTAATCCGTCTGTATGTCCATACACTTGGCCGCAGATCATTGGTCATATGGGGTAATACCCCGCTCTGAACAGTCACCTGTGGCGCCGCGAGCTTTAAGCCCATGCTGTAACGACGAAAATGGACCAGCACTCCGCGTTTCCGTAGCACCGCCTGAAGCAACATCGGCGGATGGCCTAAACTATACTCTTTCACCAGGCTCGCGTTACCCGAAAACCAGAATTTCACCGCCTGCGGCTGATAGTGGACGCTCATTCCGTGCCCGTACCATTGGGTGTCGGTAGTTTTCTCCAAGGCGACACCGTAGCCCGAGGTTACCTTGAAACGGACCGCCTGCCGCAAGGCCTGAACCGCATTCAACAGTTCGCCCTTTGCCGTCGGTGTGCGTGCTAGGGCGCGGGAGCCCATTGAGACTGCTAAAATCGCGTTGGCCAGAAAGTATGGACGAAGTTTGTCACCTAATGATGTATGGGATCGATATAGGCTAAAGCAGGTTATCATTTTCGTTCTCCATAGCAAAGAGTGATTTTCCCGTTATCGATGATGAAATTATCTCCCGCATGGGCCTTGGCAGTACAAGCCCTACTGTAATCTACCTGGTGCACCACACGCTCGGAGCACCACGCCACAGTATGGTCAACGGTATGGTCAATAGCAATTCACGGTCTGCCCCCAATTTATGACACCGGTAGGACCTCCGTTGGGATCACATTGGCCGTCATAGGGTTCGTAGTTGCAGTTATAAACCTCGGAGCACTCCGTCGGGCTGCCGATGTAGCTGCACGACGAATCAGTCCCGCTGTTGTCGGGCTGGCATATCGAGCCGATAAAAAATGACTGTACATAGGTCCCACAGGAATCTGTGGCTGACGGGTGTGGGCACGGCACAGCCTCACAGGACGTATTAGCCGGGCAGTTATACATTCCATTCCACTCTGTAGTCGTCTGCGGATTACCTTCGCGTAGCTGCGCCAGCACAACTCTGCCCCCTATTCCAGCCGCCAATCCCGCGACACAGACTGCCGCAGCCATGATCATCCTCTTCCCGCCTCGACCATTGAACCGATTGTGAATTTTACTGAACATGAGAGTTCTCCTTAAATAGAACCAACTACTTCACGGATTCCGGTACACCCGGAATCCGATATTTTCAATTCGCCACCACAGGGCTGGCGCTGCCATTGCGGCGACCGCACCGCAAAAGCACTTTTCTAATATATATATATGTGCGCAGAGGACGAATTTGGGACACCCGTTGGCCAAATTTTGATGGCAAAGGAAGGAAATATGCGTATGTAAACAATTATTATCACAGTACTTACGTATCTTGCCGAAGACGCTAAAAAAAATTGATATTTTTTTACCATAACAAACCATTCAGACTGCGTTCCCTACTCTCGCGTCCTTATCGCCGCCGACTCTATCCCCATTATAGGATTCGGAGCGTTTAGGGGTCCGGAATCATGCCACAGCGGGAGCTGTGGCGGCTCGCGGCATTGAGCGGCCGCATGGGAATGGAGTGAATGTGTGGGTTGGGCAATCGTTGCCAGCCATTGCCAACGGATGCGGAATTGGGAGGCTGGTGTGGCTGGAATGCGATTGTTCTTTGTTTGATAAGCCGCCGCCATTGCAACCGCTCTTGTACCCACAGAACGCGGTGTGCCTTCGACGGGACAAGCGATGGATCGTTGAATATCGGGGTTCCGCAGCGGGTGGACCAAAGAGCAATGTTTTGGGATATAATCCACTGGCCGCGTCGGTGTCGCCGGTGCCGGTGGTGGATTTAGATACTTCAAAACCATTGGCATTGCAACCGAGGCTCCTGCGATCACCAATGCCGCTGCCGCCACAGTGACCGGCCTGTACGTAAGATAAAACAATGCTTTGTAGGCCACGCGAACAATACGTGTTGAGACACTTCCGCGCCGGATGATCCCGTAGGATTTGAGCCCGAGCAGGGGATGGAGGATAGCGGCTTCCAAGGCGGTCAGGACCGCATCCTTTCTGTCCGTCTTCCGATAGTTCGCGGAAATAACGCGTCGTAACCGATTTACCGCCCGCGCGACCCGTTTTCGGGCCGCCGCCTCACTAATGCCCAGCCGATATGCGATCTGCCGGGCTTTTTGTCCCTGATAGAAAGTTGCCAGCACAATTGCCAAATCGGCATCGGGTAGCCGCTTCAAAGCATCCTCCAGCGCAGTTATCCGTCGTTGATCGCGGACAACTGGCTGTTTCCGCCCGTGGCCGTCCTCGCGCCGTAGTAATGCCGCGTTGCGTTCGCGGGTTTTGCGCCGCCGCTCGCCAACGACTACGTTGCGGCAAATATGTCGCATAGTTCTCGCCAGCCAGCTTCGCAAGCGGGGTCCGTCTTTATGCGGTGGCTGGTATCGGCTCCAAAGAGCAATAAATACCGACTGCACGACATCATCGGTCAACGCATTTCCGTTAAGTTGGCGTCCAGCTGCGGCACGCAGCCAACCTTGATTTGAGCGCACAATGATTGAAAAATTACCGTCCGCATCGACTTCGCACGTCGATTTTCGCGCTTCAGATTTTGTTGCAGTGTCGCTGGTCATTGGTACCCCCAGATAAAAGGCGAGGTAGACGGCGCATTACGAAGTGCAGCCATGTATTTGCTATCGGAATATCCGCCTTTCCGAGCCATTGTAAACTCCTAAAAAAAGTTACACATTATCGCTTGGCCGTGGCTGATACCTTCGCCGCCACAATGCCCTTCACATATTTGCGTATCGTGCGAAACTCAAGACCGCGATAAGAATCACGCCACCGATCCCACCGCAATCCTTTTTCAATCTCACGAGATATCAGAATGCCGCGCGATTTTTCCACCGCCTCCCAGCGGTGAAACAGGCCCAAATGATAATAACATTTCTCCATGATCTTTGTGGCCTGTGGATCTTTCGGAATGACGCCGTACCGTGTCATGCACCAGCGCAGAAGTTCAGTGTATACCAACCGCTGATTGGCCGCCCAAACCGCCGGATCGCGGTGTTCCAGAAGATTCAAGGCTTGTATGACATCTGCTGCTAGAGCAAGGCTGCGTTGGTTCGTGGATTTGGCTGATGGGCTGCCGGTGGAATCATCGGCAGGATGCCGAGGCCACAAAGCGCGTCC
>JAMDCX010000050.1 GCA_023489375.1 Planctomycetota bacterium | reverse complement strand
AACGCCTCCACAATAGCCAAGGACCGTTATGTCGGATAGAATTATGACTTTAAGGAGCCTATATGGCACAGGAAAATATGATGGCGGTTCTCGCCACGCTGGAGGCGCGGATTCAAAGCATCCGCGACTCTCTTTGACGTAGTTGAAAAACGGCGACAACTGCAAGCTCTGGAACAGCGCATGGCAGCACCTGATTTTTGGAATAATCAGGATCAGGCGCGTAAAACCATCCGTGAATTAAAAGCGCTGAAACTCATCATGGATCCGCTGAATGCTGTTGAAAAATCGCTGGAAGATATTCCAGTGATGCTGGAGATGGGAGCGGAGGATACAGCTTTGCTGGAAGAAGCTGACCAGGCTTTGCAGGTTGCAAGCCGGGGTCTGGATGAATTGGAAATTCAGTCGCTGTATACAGGTCCGCATGATACCAGCGATTGTTTTGTTCAGATTCACGCCGGCGCGGGCGGCACGGAAGCCTGCGACTGGGCGGATATGTTGCTGCGAATGTATCTGCGTTATTTTGAACGCCGCGGGTGGGATGTCAGTGCCGTGGACCGGCTGGATGGAGAGCAGGCGGGCATCCGCCGCATCACACTGCTGGTCAAGGGGCTTTATGCCACAGGCAATATGAATTGTGAAGTAGGCGTGCATCGGCTGGTACGCATCAGTCCGTATGACGCCAATGCCCGGCGGCATACCAGCTTCGCGAGTGTAGATGTTACACCGGTGTTTGAAGGGGCCGATAAGGAAATGGAAATTCCCGAGGCGGATCTGGAAATCATTGCCTTTGTCCGGGCCAGCGGCCCAGGCGGACAGAATGTAAATAAAGTGGCCTCGGCCATTCGTATTACACACAAGCCAACGGGCCTGCAGGTGGTTTGCACCAGCGAGCGATCGCAAGTGCAGAATAAGGCATTGGCCATGGAAATTATAAAAGCCCGGCTGCGCAAACTGGAAGAAACCAGGCGCGACGCCGAATTGGCCCGCCTTTATGGCGAGAAAGGCGAAATCGCCTTTGGCTCGCAAATACGCAGTTATGTGCTTGATGATCGCCGTGTTAAGGATCACCGCAATGGGTATGAAATGTTTCAACCCGATCGCGTGCTGGACGGGGATATTCAGCCGTTTATCGACGCCCAATTACGTTATCAGGCTCAACAGCGGAAATTGCAGGCGGCCGCGGGACGAAATTAAATTCCAAGCGGACTGGAGCTTATTGTTCGGGCATCTCCGTTTTCATAATTTCACCCAATAGTACCGTGGCAAAGCATCCGGGCGGGGATACGAATTTTAATTCCACAAACGGCCCCAGATCATCAGTGCCGGTATTTAATTGTATTTCTGTGGGAAAAAAACGCAGGGGGCGGCGGGAGCCTTTGGTTTTATAAGCTCTCGGCCCTTGAAACGCTTCCAATGTCAGGTCATTGGCGGCCAATACCTTATTTTCCATTTCCAGCGGCAAACCCTCCGGCTGTGTCATACGGTAGCCAAACATCGGGCCGGAGGGTGAAATTTCATGTTTATCACTACGGGCCTGTTCCAGATGCAGTTTGTCAGGCGCTGCTTCTACACGGAATACCGCCCCAATATCATGTTTCCACGCCAGATCACCGGGAAGCATTTTATTTAATTCTCCCAGTCGCATACGTAGAAGTTCATTAAACAAATGGGCCTGCAAAGCCGAAATCAGCAGTCGCTTAAGACGGATATCCACTACGCGCATGGCTTTATCCCATTGGCCTGGATTTCTCGCCAGAATACTCAAGGCGCGGCGTTCGTCACGTAAATGCCCCGGCCAATGAGCATTGGCCAATTCCAGATTCTTATTGGCGAAATGCCGCCGGGCCTGCAGCACTGCCCCATGATCCACGCTTTCATCAGGCTCCCCCAGCCAGCGGGACAGGAAGTTTTGGCTCTGCTCGCGGAGCAAAAATAAACCCAGGAGGTGATTATCCCGACGCATACCAAACCGTTGCATACCGAAGAAATTAGGCACACCTGTTTGCGCCAATTTATCCAGTACCGCGGCGGCACGATTTTGTGCGTCCGCCACAGATCCCCCCGGCTGTCCCCATTCCGTGCGGCGAATTTTTACCGTGAACCGGTTACCCGCCAGGTGGCCTATTTTGAGTTTATTGGTATGGCGTTGCACGGAGAGAATTTTAATATTGGGTAATTGCAATGCGGCCATACGTTCATGGCTTTCATGCTCCAGGCTGAACGTTTGTCGGGCCACCGCCTGCGCATCTTTTAATCCGGCATAACCGACTTCCATGGCCCGCCGCCCCAGAGACCGGGCGAACACATTAACCGCCGCCAAAGTGGGAATACCCCGCTTTTCAATTCGCGCATAACAATGATTACCGTGGCCGCACGGTTCATAAAGGGGAATCTCTTCGACCACAAAATCTTCGGGGCGGATTTTAATCTGCCCGCCAATACCAGGTAAATCACTTGTAAGATAAGGTGTTTCCATACGTTTTTCCTGATGAGCAGTGCCAGGGGATATAAAAAAACCAGGCTGGCGGCCCGAAGGAACGCCAGCCTGGGGAGGGAGAGAGAGAGCAAGATTGTAAATAATCAGCTACCCGCTGATTACTATTCACTTCACACTCTATATATCGTAGCATCCTTTTCAAAAACTTCAACTCATTTTCAAAAATTTTTATTCTTCGAGGCTGGAAAAGCTGTTGTAACCAGATAAATCCTCAAAATAACGCGAAAATCGACTATTTTTATCCGATTATCCACCAATTTTTTCCGCCAAAAATTCACGCACCCCCCCGATAGGCAACCGTTCCTGTTGCAAAGTATCCCGATAACGCACTGTAACGGTCTGGTCGGACAGGCTTTGGGTATCGACCGTAAAGCAAAAAGGTGTCCCGGCTTCATCCATACGAGCATACCTCTTACCAATATTCTGTTTTACGTCAAACTGAATATTCCAGGTTTGGCGCAAATCCATATAAAGTTTCTCGGCAATTTCCGGCATTCCTTCTTTATCGACTAACGGAAAAATAGCGGCCTTAATAGGCGCCATACGCGGATGAAACTTCAGTACCACACCGCTGGGCCGGCCTGGATCGTCGTGGTACGCCTCACACAGCAGCGCCAAAGTCCCGCGATCTGCTCCCGCGGACGGCTCAATAACATGCGGAAAATAGCGTTCGTTGCGTTCCTGATCAAAGTATTTGAGTTTATCGCCCAAGCCGGAAAATTCCGCATGCTGCCGAAGATCAAAATCGGTGCGATGGGCCACTCCTTCCAATTCGCCAAATCCTGGATCGGTAAACGGAAACCGATATTCGATATCACTGGTGCCGGCACCATCTCTGGCATAATGAGCCAATTCTTCGCGGCTATGTTCACGTAATTGCAGGTTGGCACTGGTCAAGCCGATGCCCTGCCACCACTGAAACCGCCAGTCCCGCCACCAGGTGTACCATTCTCCCGCAGTAGAGGGGTGCGCAAAAAATTCAATTTCCATCTGCTCAAATTCACGGGAACGAAAAGTAAAATTCCGCGGCGTAACTTCATTGCGAAAGGCTTTACCGATTTGCGCGATGCCAAAAGGTATTTTGACGCGTGAGGTATCGGTGACATTCCGGAAATTAACAAAAATTCCCTGTGCGGTTTCCGGGCGCAGATACGTCATGGACGCATCATCCCGCACCGCACCGGTGTGAGTTTGAAACATCAGGTTGAATTGGCGGGGTTCAGTCAGCACGCCCCCACATTCCGGACACGGGGTATCCAGTCCGGTTGCGGAACGTTGTTCCGTGGCCATAAGTTTAAGCATGTTCGGCAGCACAACCGCAGCTTTGGGGTCTTGGGCCAAGTCTTCAGCCAACCGTGATAATATGATGGTCGGATTTCGAACAAGAGCCAGGCCGGGAGCCAATTTTTTCCCCTTGGTGGTGGCCCAGGCCCTGGCGCCCGGGCCATGGAAGGTAAGACCAGGCCCATCAGGTGTCAAACACGCCGCAGCCAGCGATGTCACCCACGGGGAGTCCTTGAGCAAATCCCAGACCTGGTCAGAGCGAAAGAGCTTTTTGCAGTTCTTACACATAGACATTGGGTCATTAAATCCGGTGGCATGACCGGAGGCTTCCCACACCCGGCGATTCATAATTATGGAACAATCTAAGCCCACCATTTCAAGTATTTGTCCATCCGGACCTTTGGGGGCGCAGCGTACCACATCGCGCCACCAGGCTTCTTTCAAATTACGTTTAAGTTCCACTCCCAGTGGGCCGTAATCCCAAAAGCCATTAATACCGCCATAAATTTCAGAGGACTGAAAAATAAAGCCACGTCGCCGGCACAAGGCGACAATTTTTTCCATTTTACTGCTGTTAGGCCCTTCTGCCATGGGGAGTCCTCACTATAATTACGACACATTTTTCATTGCTGGTTAATGGGGCGATTCCGGTATGGATACTACTGGATTATACCGGCTATGGGGTACGGCAACACGCCGGTTAGTAGGCTTTCCAGGCAGCACCTGACTTAAGAATGCCACCGCCACGAGCAGAAATATATTCCCCAGCAGCAGCCACCAGCGATTCTCCAGAATTCCCGCCCTCCGCATGTAGACAAAGGCCGCCGCTTCCAAAAACGTCCCAAGAGACAGCGGAATCATGCCGCGCCAGGCCAAATTCATTAACTGGTCAAAGCGGAATCGCGGCAACGTCCAGCGCACCCACATATAAAAGAATAAAAACAGGATTACTTTGCCCCAGAAAACCACAAATTTCAACAACGCCCCCCCCCATCCGGTTACCAGCGGCTGGGCGCCATGATATAAAATCAGGTCCAGATACGGCAGATGCCAGCCACCCAGAAATAAGGCTACCGCTACAGCCGATCCGGTGATCATCGCGCTATATTCAGCCAGAAAAAACAAGGCGAATTTCATAGAAGAGTATTCCGTGTGATAACCGCCGACCAGTTCCTGTTCACACTCCGCCAGATCAAATGGCGTACGGTTGGCTTCCGCGAAGATGCAGGTGACAAACAACAGAAATGCCGCCGGCTGGATAAAGACATTCCAGGCAGGAAGAAATTTGAATATTGAAAAATAGGAGGCTTGATCCGCGGTAATCGGCCCCAGCCGCAAGGTACCGGCCACTAACGCTACGGAAATCAAGGAGAGAAAAAGCGGGATTTCATAACTTACCATCTGCGCCGTTGCCCGCAGTCCGCCCAAAAAGCTCCACTTGCTGCCGGAAGCCCAGCCCGCCAGCACTACACCATAAACCGATAGCGAAGCCATGGCAATGACAAATAAAACACCAATCTGCGGGTTGGCCACCATCACGTGGAAATTATGCGGAAACGCCCATCCACCCAGCCAGGACGGAAGGGCTGTGCCCTTGGCAATCTCTCCGCCCCATGGAATTACCGCAAAACCGCATAATGCCGGGGCGATAATGACAATGGGAGCCAGAATAAACAGAAACCGGTCCGCATTGGCGGGCATGAATTCTTCTTTGAGGATGAATTTTACACCATCGGCCAGCGGCTGCAAAAGCCCCCGCGGACCGACACGATTAGGACCGATACGATCCTGAATCCATGAAGCAGTTTTGCGCTCCAGAAGAATCAAATAGGCAATAATGCCGGTGCTTAGACCGACCATGACCAAAGTAAAAATCAGATGTGCAATAAATACGCCCAACATATTGGCTCCAAGGCAACCCGCCAAAATGACGTATCATAGTCTAAAAGCCACAGTTCTCAAGTTGCTTTGCGTCGCTGGCATTGTGAATCTCAACTTTGGCCGATTTTGGAGGCACGGAAAATTATGGGGACTGGCGGATAATGGAGGGCGGGATTATGGGGGCAGGATAATGGGGGGCGGGCGTCCCGCCCGACAGTAACAAATGGTGGGCAAAGATGCCCGCCCCCCAAAGCTAATCTGCGGGCAAGATCACCATCGCCCCACCGCGTATTTAAGATTTGAAATTTAAATTTTGAGCACGAATACCGGCTATCGCAAAGCGTTCCGGTGCTGCAAAAGGAATATTCCGCAACTATGAAAACACATAGACGTTTTACGCACAATTTTGTGTACGTACGATCAACCCATCGACACGTGATACATAACCAGATGGGCCATAGGGTAGCCAGGCACAATTAGCCAATAGTTTCGCACTAAAGGCCATGGTATTGCGTTGCCCATTGCCTGTATACTCCAATAATGTTTAAGGCGTGCGGACGGATTCGACGGAGATTTCAAAATACGAAATTGGGGGCAGATATTGATGCGAAATATCCGCGCGACATTGTGATTTTGTGATATCTGTGCGGGATGAAATATACAAGGATTGATTGTCATAGTAAGGTGTATGAAGATGTATATTGCACACAAATATCAGCTCTTGGGGCTATTGTCGGCGGCAGCGATTGCCGCTGTCGCAGGTTCTACTATATTGGCAGCGGCAACGGTGGTGAATGTACAGTTTGATGTGCCGCATCAAGGTGTCAGCCAAGTCTACACCGGCACCGCAGCCGCACCGGA
>JAMDCX010000003.1 GCA_023489375.1 Planctomycetota bacterium | reverse complement strand
CGCCTTTACGTAATCTGGTACTGCCCAAGGTGGCCCGGCCCTATCCGACATTTCAACCCAAAATGCCGCCGCCGGCGCGGCACTTATACGTGGCCAATATCGGAAAACTCTCTGCAGATCAGCAGCGTCTGCTGGTAACCTTGCAGGGCATTGTTAATCGCAAGCAGCCACGCATTTATCTGGTATGGGGACCGGATGATATTTTCTGGCTCAAACAGTTGGAAAAGCAGGGTTCCACGGGCAAGCCGATCCAGGTGAAGAACCCCCTGTCGCTGGTCAAGATTTTCCGCAGCGCCATCCAGGGTGTGGTGGTGCCGGATCCGAAGGTATATATTTCCCCGGATATCGCGGTGGACGTGGCGACCGTCGATAACTTGGTGGTGGCCACGCCGCAATTGGCGAAGCGGCTGCATCTTCCGATCAAGGTGGATTTGCGTGGGAAGTTCAACAATGATGTCGCGGCTCTGCGTTACCTGCGGACGAAGCTGGTTCCGCGGATGAATCCGTTTTTATTTACCTGTTTGTCGCCTTCCATTCTAGGCGGCGGCTCGGAGGATCAGATCATCGCGGCTCGCGGCATCACGTTCTGGGTCACCGGGCCGAAGGAACAGCACGAACCCGGGGCGAACATGGCGGGGGAAAAGCGACAGATCGAGAAACTATTTGCGGCCACACCGCTGATGGGGGTGGTGCGTGGTTTCTGGTGGAATGGTATCGGCTACGGCCTGGGTGAAGGGCCGGGAGTAAAGCTGGGCTCGGAATACGGCAAGGTAACGGTGGTCAGCACTCAGGTGCACAATTTTTCGGTCTTCAGCGGCGTGCCGCTGGCGCAGTTGCGGCAGAAGTTCGCCCCTGCCCCGAAGCTGAATCGTTCCAAGTTTTATATATCGCTGACGATTTCGGATGGTGACAATCTCAATACCTGGGATGACTTTTTCCGGAAGTGGTTTAAAAGCCGCTATCACGGCAAGTTCGCGCTGGGCTGGGCCATGGGGCCGACACTCATTGACGTGGCGCCCACCCTGGCCCGGTGGTATTACCAACATGCCGGGCCGAAGGATGAATTTCTGGCCGGCGTTTCCGGGTTAGGTTACATGTATCCGTCCGTCTGGGCGGATCGTTTGCGTGACCGGTCGGGGGCGCTGAAGACTTTTTACCGTTGGACCTGGCGTTATATGCGGCGTATGGATATGAAAACCCTGCGGGTGCATCAGGCTTTCGCCGACAGGCGTATGCAGGTACGGGATATTGCCAGGGTGGCGGCGGCGTTGCCACAGATAAAATTTCTGATGCCGGATTATGGTTATGCGGGAGAAAAGGGCTATCACCGAATTACGTATCAACTGCCGAGCGGACAGGTGGTATTTCGGGCCGGCACCAATTGGACCCGAAATAAGGCCAGGGAGATACCCTATTTGGTCAAACAAATCCGCAACCATCTGGGAAAGAAACATCCGCGATTTATGAATGTCTTTATCTGTAATTGGTTTATGGGTCCGCACCGTCTGTATCGGCTGCTTAAAACACTGGGGCCGGATTATGTGGATGTCACGCCCTCGCAGCTTTACGCATTGTACCGCGAAGCGCATAGTGGAAAATAGTATTACCAAATGTCCATCGCTTATGATACTGCGCGGTGGGCTAATGGAACTCCGTATGAATTTTACAGCAGCTATCGTTGGCGATCCATTCCACGCCGGATGACGTATATGATTTTATAGGTGTAATTTTTGGTAAAGTATTTTGACTTAAAGAATAACCCATGACACAGCAGAGTATCAATAATCTTCAGAGGCGTGATTTTCTCAAGGCGTGCATGGCGGCGGCGGGAGCCGCGGCAGTCAGCTCGCTGATAAGCGGTTGTGCCGCGGAATCAGGATTCACTAACACCGGTGGCATTGCCAATGTGGTCGGCACCCCCCCGGCCATGGGACGTTTTGCAGGACAGGTTCGACCCATGATCGGCACGGGCTGGTACATTCACACGTTTCCCGGAGCCACCACGCCGTTTGGCCTGGTGCAACTCAGTCCGGACACGGCGGGGCCGGCGATTGCCAAATGGTATCGTGGCGGGCTGGGAACGGATTTACTCATATACGATCAGGATCATTGCGGCGGCTATTACTATGGGGATAACATCATCAACGGTTTCAGCCACACGCATATTTCCGGTACGGGCGGCAGAGAACTCGGCGATGTGATGCTGATGCCGGGAATTGGACCGGTGCGGTGGAACGCCGGTGCGCCGGGGTTTGAGCATGAAGCGCAGATTCAGGTCCTGGGGCCGGATTCCGGCTGGGTGTCACGCGAAAAAGGATATTCTTCACGGTTCTCACATCAGCATGAAACAGCGCGGGCGGGGTATTACCGGGTATTGCTGGAGGATTACGGTGTCGTGGCGGAACTCACGGCCACAGCGCGCTGCGGCATGCACCGCTACTCGTTTCCCAACAGTGATCACGGCCATGTCATGGTTGATCTGGTGCACGGACTGATCGGTGAAACGGTTTATGAGGCGCAACTGCATATTGAAAATTCCACCACCATCAGCGGTTATCGCGGCACACATGGCTGGGCACGTGATCGGCAGGTTTATTTTGTTCTGGAGTTCTCACGCCCTTTTAAATCCTGCAAGGTGCAACAGAATGGCAAAATTCAGACTGGACAGATCGGACTGATACCCGGCCCGCGCCTCAGAGCCGTGTTTAATTATCAAACTCGGACGGAAGAACCGCTGGTGATTAAAGTGGGCATTTCTGGCACCGGCATTGAAGGAGCACGCAAAAATTTGCAGTCGGAAATTCCGCATTTTGATTTTGACGTCATACATCAGCAGGCAGAACAGACGTGGAATAAGGCCTTGGCCACATTGGATGCGAATTTTTCCACCACGGAATTGACCCAGACATTCTACACCGGCGTTTATCATTGCATGATGGGCCCGACCACCTTTAATGATGTGGATGGAAAGTATCGCGGCGAAGATCATAAAAATCACGCCAATCCCGGTTTCACCAATTACACGACCATTTCGATCTGGGATATTTTCCGGGGTGAATTTCCGTTTATCATGTTGACCAGCCCGCAGCGCACCAATGACATTATCAATACGCTGCTGGCGGACTATCGCCAGTTGAATCAGCATACGCTGCCGATCTGGCCATTATGGGCCAACGAAACCTGGGCCATGACCGGGTTTCATGCGGTGGCGATGATTCTGGGGGCCTATACGCGTGGTTTTCGAGGTTATGATGTCGAAGCGGTTTACGCCGCCATGCGGGATACCGCCATGGTCGGAGCCACTTACAACGGCAACAGGGAATTGCAGGAACAATTCCGGCGGTGTGGTTACGTGATTTCCGGCCCCGCCACGCCCAGCGAGATGAGAAGCGGTCCGGGAAAGCAATCCGTCTCGCGAACCCTGGATTATGCGTATGACTACTGGTGTGTGGGAGCTATGGCGGAATTACTGGGCAGGCACGAAGATGCAAAAAAGTTTTATAAGTGGGGACAGAACTATAAAAATGTCTTTGATTCCAAAACAGGTTTTATGCGCGGCAAACTGGCGAACGGCCAATGGCGCGAACCTTTCCGCCCGGATGAAGAATACTGGCAGGATTACACGGAAGCCGATGGCTGGGAGGTCACGTTTGATGTCATGCACGACGTACAGGGCCTTATTGATCTGTACGGCGGCGATCAGCAGTTTATTGCCAAACTCGACGCCTTTTTTACCGCGCCATCCAGAGTGATTAACACATTGCCGGCGATCACCGGCATGGTAGGCCAGGATGCCCAGGGCAATGAACCCAGCAATCACATTCCCTATCTGTATCCGTTTGCCGGCGCGGCCTGGAAAACGCAGTACTGGGTGCGCAAAATGCTGGCCCTTTATAACAATACGCCCAATGGCATTCCTGGCAATGATGATATTGGCCAGACCTCAAGTTGCTTTACACTTGGGGCCATGGGGTTTTATCCGGTCAATGCCGCCACGGGCGTGTATGTGATCGGCAGCCCGCTGGTGAATCGCGCTAAAATAAATAATCCGGCCACGGGCACGACCTTCAGTATCATTGCAGATAATAATTCTCCTGAAAACTGTTACATTCAAAGTGCCAAACTCAATGGCAAAGAATTAACGCGCTCGTGGTTTACCCATGCGGATATTGTCGCCGGCGGCGAATTGTATTTCCGCATGGGCCATAAGCCCAATAAGGAGTGGGCTGCAGCCAAGGCGGATCGCCCACCTTCGGGCTTGGTGCGGTGACAAGGGGCGGCACAGGAAAGATCAATCAATGAAGTTGTTATGGCCACGGTTTTGAGAATAAGGAATACCAATGAATTCGTGCGACAATGAGAAGACTTTCCACGGACTGACGCGCCGGAAAATGTTACAATTCGCAGCAACGGCGGCCGCGTCGGTTACCGTCGGTTCTTTAACGGCCTCGAAACTGCGCGCCAATCCGTTTGATTCGATCGTGGGACAGCTGGCCAGAGCACAGGGGCTTTCGCCATTTCCCAACCGATCCAATCTTGTTCGACCCATCATCGGCACGGGCTGGCATGGCCACACATTTCCCGGAGCCACGGCCCCATTTGGTCTGGTGCAATTAAGTCCGGACACCGCAGGGCCGGATGAGGCAACGGGTAGAAATCGGGGGCAAGCCTGGAATTCTTATTTTTGGGATCATTGTGGTGGTTACCATTATCCGGATACCACGATCATCGGATTCAGCCATACCCACATTTCCGGTACCGGTGGTGTGGGCTTGGGGGATGTGCTGATCATGCCCATGGTGGAGGGACGCAATTGGAACTGGAACGCTGGTATGCCAGGCCAGGAGCATGAAGCCCAACTGGCGGCCCTGGGAGCGGATTCCGGCTGGGTTTCCAGAGGCGGGAACCATGGCTATTGCTCCAGCTTTTCCCACCAACAGGAAGTGGTGCGAGCCGGCTATTACAGCGTCTATCTGCAAACGCCTCAGATTAAAGCTGAATTAACCGCCACCACACGCTGCGGCATGCACCGCTATACGTATCCGGTATTACCAGACGATACTCGACGCGGCTTGATTCTGAATCTGGTTCATGGTCTGGGCGACCGGGTATACCATGCGGAACTGAACATTGAAAGCCATAACCGTATCAGTGGCAAGCGTTACACTCATGGGTGGGCGAAAAATAAGCAGGTCTATTTTGTCATCGAATCCTCGCAGCCATTCGTCACTGCGGATGTGATGATGGACGGCAAGATACATGCCGCTACAAATGGAGATCGATTCTCCGGGACAGAAATAAAAGCAATCTTCAGTCATGACCACAACAGGGCACCACTGGTCATCCGGGTGGGCATTTCATGCACCAGCATCGACGGGGCCAGGAAAAATCTGGCGGCAGAAATGCCGCATTGGAATTTTGATACAGTGACGGCGGCGGCATCGGCACAATGGAATCAGGCCTTGGCCGTGCTGGACGCCCAGTTCTCCAATTCAGAACTTTCCCAGACGTTTTATACCAGCACCTATCATGGCATGATGGGGCCGGCCACATTTAATGATGTGGATGGCACGTATCGCGGTGAAGATAGAAAGAATCATCGGAATCCAGGTTTTACCAATTACACAACTATTTCAATATGGGATATATACCGCAGCGAGTTCCCGTTGATCATGTTGACGCAGCCACAGCGCACCAATGATATTATCAATACGACGCTGGTGGACTACCGGCAACTGAACCGCAATGCTCTGCCAATGTGGCCATTATGGGGCAATGAAACGTGGTCCATGATGGGGTTCCATGTGGTGGCGATGATTACCGGAGCTTATGTGCGTGGATTCCGGGGTTACGACGTGGAGGCGGTTTATGCGGCCATGCGTGATACCGCGATGGTGGGGACCACAGCGAATAACAACCGGGCCTTACAGGAGCAATTCCGCACGCGCGGTTATGTGGCTTCCGTGCCGGGCGCGCAATGTGTTTCACATACGCTGGATTTCGCCTACGACTACTGGTGCGTAGGAGCGATGGCCGAGTTGCTCGGCAAGCATGATGACGCCAAAATGTTCTACAGACTCGGCCAGAACTATAAAAATCTTTTTGATCCCCAAACGGGCTTTATGCGAGGAAAATTGCGCAACGGCCAATGGCGTCAGCCTTTTCGTCCTGATGAAGACTATACCTCTCATGATTATGCCGAGAGTGACGCTTGGCAGGCCACGTTTAACGTTATGCAGGATGTACAGGGGCTCATTGATCTGTATGGCGGCGATGGCAACTTCATCGCGAAATTGGATGCCTTTTTTACCGCGCCATCGCATGTTAATAAATTCGATGTAGATATCACCGGCATGGTAGGCCAGGATGCCCAGGGCAATGAACCCAGCAATCACATTCCCTATCTGTATCCGTTTGCCGGCGCGGCCTGGAAAACCCAGTATTGGATTCGCAAGGTGCTGGCCCTTTACAACAATACGCCCAATGGCATTCCTGGCAATGATGATATTGGCCAGACCTCAAGTTGCTTTA
>JAMDCX010000021.1 GCA_023489375.1 Planctomycetota bacterium | reverse complement strand
TATGGCGTTGGAAGAGCTTTCCAGAATGGCCGCTGATGGTCTTAAGGCCTATCTGCTTTTTGGCGTGGTCGATGCGCAGGACAAGGATGCCACCGGCAGCCATGCCCACAATCCTGATAATGCGGTATGCACCACTCTGCGCCTGGCGCGCGCTGCCAAACTGAATATGCTGGCGATAACGGATTTATGCTACTGTGAATATACCAGTCACGGCCATTGCGGGCCGCTCAAATCATCAGCAGTCCCAACATCGCGATCGAAAAGTGGAAAATTAAAATTGCCGTCCGGACCGCGCGGGGAAATTGCGGCCGGTGAAACGTGGGAAGTGGATAATGATGCCACCATTGCCCAACTGGGCGTTCAGGCCGTGCTGCACGCCCGGGCTGGAGCGGATATAGTGGCGCCTTCGGGCATGATGGATCACGCGGTGGCGGCGATTCGAACCTCATTAGATGCGGTGGGACTGCAAGACACAGCTATTCTCAGTTATGCCGTGAAATACGCCAGCGGTTTTTACGGTCCATTTCGCGAAGCGGCGGAATCCCCGCCGCAGTTCGGCGATCGCCGCGGTTACCAGATGGATTTTCGGCGAAATTCACGGGAAGCCATTCGCGAGTCCCTTTTGGATATTCAGGAGGGCGCAGATATGGTGATGGTTAAACCCGGCCTGGCCTATCTGGATATTCTTTCCGCGGTAGTAGAGGCGGTTGCGGTGCCCTGTGCGGTCTATCAGGTCAGTGGTGAATACGCCATGTTCAAAGCGGCGGCACAGGCGGGATGGATTGATGAAAAACAATGTGTTCTGGAAATGATGCACGCTTTTCGCCGGGCGGGTGCGGCGTTTATTTTCACGTATTACGCGGCGGAAATTTTACGCTGGCTGCGGGAGTAGAATATTCTGCCGGGAGTTATAATATATTTGATAACCCTTTACGGGTACTAATTACATATCTTGGGGGTTACATGCAGTTCACCAAGTGGCCAAGGGGCGGCGATGTGGTCGCAATGCCGTGAACGATTGCCAGATTTCAGTGGTCATATCATACGGTCACCTTGGTGTTATGCAAGATGTAACAGACGGCTGACATCCTCCCCGGCGCGCCATTTTTTATAGATCATCAGCGCTTGTTCAATTACCGGAAAGGCGTATTCAGCGGGTAACACGTCGTCGACCACCACACGCTTATTTTCCAGGGATTTATAATCTTCAAAAAACCGTTTTAACACTGAGAGTTTATGCGGTGGAAGCTGATGGACATCACTGTAACTGCTGTATTCAGGATCGTTGACGTGTACGGAAATAACCTTGTGATCTATCTCATTCTGATCTTTCATGGTCATCAATCCGATGGCCCTGGCTTCCACAATGGTCAATGGATAAACCGGCTCCGCCCCAAGTACCAGAACATCCAGCGGATCACCGTCATCGGCCATGGTCTGCGGAATAAAACCATAATTGGCGGGATAATAGACGGCCGAATGCAGCACCCGGTCCAGTTTCAGCAGTCCGGTGACTTTATCCATCTCATATTTATTTGATGAACCCAGCGGAATTTCAACAATGGCGTGGAATACGGACGGCAACATACCGCTGC
Source organism: Planctomycetota bacterium (assembly GCA_023489375.1). Lineage (GTDB taxonomy): Bacteria > Planctomycetota > Phycisphaerae > WQYP01 > WQYP01 > JAMDCX01. Next base: position 4,971 of record JAMDCX010000021.1, on the reverse strand, counting down.
CGGGATCAACATCATGCCAGGGGCTGGCGGTGCGGGTTTGTTTGAACGGTGCAATAATACGGCCCATCTTGTTTTCTCCTCATTGGGAATAATGCCGGTAGTGTAACGGCCTTCATGGAATTTAGCCAGAGTCTCGGCCACGCCTGGCAGCCATGTTCTGGGGCAGGGCGAAATTTCCAGTGTTAACGCGCGGGCCAAGACTACTTGGGAAATGACGCATATTAACTTCCAAATAGTCGTTGCGCCGGTTAGGGCGTAGATTCCGGAGCACTGTCTGTCATATAGTCACCGGCTTGGCCGGTGGTGGAGTATGCAATGGTAATGCCAATCGGGAAGTTATTACGATCCCATTCCTCAGGAAGCTGAAGTTAACACTCATAAAACAACGGCCGATTCAGCGACTCTCCGCGGAATCGACCGTGCCCGCGATGGCCTGATCCAAAACCATTTGATATTTTTCCACCATCCGCTGGGCCTGATAATGTTCAGCCACCAGCTTTTGCGCACGGTTGCGAATATTTCCGGCCAGGGTTTTATCTTGCAACAGCTTGGCGACAGCCTCCGCCATGGAGCCGGGAGTTTCCGGATCCACCAGCAAAGCGGTGAGTTGATCGGTAGCGATTTCCTTAACCGCCGCGCCGCGACAGGCCACGACCGGCGTACCACAGGCCATAGCCTCGATGATATTCATGCCAAATCCTTCAACCGTAGATGGCATGCAGAGCACTTCCAACGTTTTGTACCACCGTTCCGGCTCGGCGGTGGCACCGGGAAAAACCAGATGCGAGGCAATGCCAAGTTTGGCCGCCAAGGCCCGCAACGGTTTTTCCTCCGGCCCATAACCAATCAATGCCAGATAAAGTCGGCTCCATTGGTGATAATCTTTCGTCAGTAATCCGGCGAATTCCGAAACCAGCCGATCCAACCGCTTTACCGAGTCAAAACGGCCAATATACCCTATTACCCTGGCATTGGCCGGCCAGGGTCGCTGTGTGGCTGGTATGGCTTCTGCGGCAGCGAATTTTTCATAATCCAGTCCACAGGGAATCACATATCCACGGTTAAACCGGCCAAATTGAGCCACCCGCTGCAGCACAGCGTGCGATGGTGTTATGACGCCTTCGCATTGCCCGGAGATCAACCCCTGCAACCGCCAGAGCCAGCGGGGTTCGCTTTGCAAAGTATGAATGGATTGAAAATACAATCGTGAACCAGTCATGGGCGCAGTTAACGCCGCCAGGGCATTGGCATGCACCAGCGTGCTGACGACCACCGGCGGGTCCAGTTTCCGCAGTGTTTTAACCCAACGGCGGACTGCGTTGAGGTCATGGGAGCTTTGCGCATTCAGGCCGATCACTTCACAGCCCTTATGCCGAATCCAGTGGCCCACAATACCCGGTGGCTTAATGCTGACAACGGTTGGCTCCCATTGCCCCAGTTCTTTAAGGCCGCGGACAATGCGTTGCAGGATCAGCGGCATTCCCCCCAGATCCAGATCGGTAATTAAGAACACAACGCGGTGCGTCATATATTTTCATCACCTTGTGCTTACCGTCTGCGGATGCGTAAGATTAACTTTGTCGTCTCTATGTGCAAGCCCTGATTGGAAGCATTTTTCATCCGCCCGGATTACATTTTTCATTTAGCCGCCGACTTTTACCACTGTGCTTCATCAAATGGACTGACCGGAGCGTTACTTCTGGCCCGCGGCAGATGTTTGATCGCATCGGCGCCAAGCTTAATTAATTCTTCCTGATCGATCCGGATATTAAGACGCCAGCCGGGCACGGTTGTCACTACGGTACCCGTCAGTTTTACCAGACCGGCGTCATCGGGATATTTAAGCCCTTTTTCTGTTCGTCGACCATAAGCTTTCTCCAGTACGGAACGGGTGAATATTTGCGGAGATTGTATAAGATGTAAACCCGGGTCGGAAATCCACGATCCCAGTGTATTATCCTGATTCCGCACTAAAGCTCCACCGACTGGAACCACTGGAGCTGCCGCTCCGGTTTTCTCAACTGCCTCTTCCAGTGCATCAAGCATCGTATACGGAACCGCCGGGCAGCAGGCGTCATGCACGATAATTGTGTCAATTTCCGGCTTGAGCTTTTCCCACCCGCGCTGAGCTGCACCAAACCAATCCGGCCCGCCGACCGCTACATTTACACCCTGAAAAGCTAAATGGGCGCCATATTTCTGTTGCACACGCGCTAAATCGTCCGGCAGCACGCATAACATCCGCTGCTGCACCTGATCGCGATTGGCATACAACTCAATGGTTCGCATAAAAATCTCACGACCATCAATTTTAGAAAAGGGCTGGCCGGAATCTTTAGCGGCCCAGGCCGGCGCCGCCAGTACAAACAAAACTCCAATGCGCATGATGAACCTCCTGTACGCGTAACATCATCGCAGGAATATTAGGGCTTGCAGGCGGATATTGCCAGTGAGGTAAGGGGCCGCGCCAAAATAAATTCATATTTTACGGCGCGGGAGTTTTGGCCGCCGGCGAGGCGTGAGCGACGCGCCTACCCCGCCTGCGGGTCTGTAAGCAGCGAACAACGAAGCCCGCGGCCAAAAGAACCTGCCGAAAAGTGCGAAGTTGTTTTTGCGCGGCCCCTAACCGTATACGCCCGCAGGTTTGCCGCGTCCGGGACCGAAGGTCATAAGTTGGAATCCTGGGGCGCACTATTTACAATCCTCCTGAAAATTGCGGCTTTCCGGCATAAGTGGCGGGTTTGCCTCACCTTGCCCTTGTTGCGCCAATTCTCCTCCCTGTGGTCAAAGCCCCGATATTTTTTTTAGCTGGGCCTTGATTCGCTTGATTCTCGCCACTATGGCGGCTTTTTTCGCTTTGAGGGCGGCCAGATGTCCGGCACTGATAAACCCCTGGTCGTTGATGATATGAAAATCCACATTCACCAGCGCTACATTTTCCCTGGCCTGTGATACCTGCAAAATTGCCGCCAGATAACGCCGCCGGAACTTGGCCGTATCACCGGATTTCATGGCGGCGGCATAGGCCAATCCGGCCCGGCCCATGGCCTGCCGCGCCTGGGCCAGGATGTACTGGGCGTTGACATCCCGAATCCAGATTTTGCGGGGATCGTTGGGTTTCAGACGGTGTTTTTTCTTACCCCAAAATTGCAGCTTCTGCATATTGGAATCCAGCAGGGCCTGAGATCGCGCGGAAAGTTCTTCTGCCTGCAGGAGCCTTAACCCCCTGGTTGGAGCAGTCCTGGAAGCTTTCTTGAGATTATGTAATTTATCGAAGGCTACGGTGGCCAACCAGAGTTGATGATCACACGCCGCTACCTGACGTAAATGTGACAGAAACAATTCGGCCTGGTTGGCCACTTGTTTTTTCGATAAATTGTCAGCCAGACGAAAATGCGCATGGGCCACATCCCATGCTACCCACGCCGCCTGTAACCGGACATAACCATATTGCAATTTCGCCACGCAGCGTTCCACACGCCAGTTGCTCCAGGGTAAATGCCGATGCTGAACCAACTTCCATAATTGCCGCCGCGCGGTATCAATGGTTTGCGCTATCGGCATTTGTTGCGCCAGGTAAGGCACAAAACGCGGATCGTGCCAATACTTAGCCGCGGCCTGCAGATACTGCGTCTCGGAAACCCGCCGGAATGTCAGCTGCGCCGGAACTTTACCATTGCTGTTAAATACTTTCATCGCCAGTACGGCGGAATTCCGGTGGTAACGAATGTTGGGATAAATCCAATTATCAAAACACAGCGGAAAATCCAGCAGGGACTGTGAGGCGTGCAAAATACCACGGAATTGCATGGCCGCCTGTGGATCATCCGTCAGAATTTTTGCGGGATCGACATACTGTCCCGCCCGTGGATGCGGTCCTGGATTTGCCGTGTGATAAGGATCGGGCGTGCCGAGATACAGCCAGCCGAACGGACCGATGGACACATGCCAGGCGCGGAATTCGATTAATTCATCCAGCAAAAAGGTTTGCGGTTTTCCGTGCAACTTAAAATGTACCAGAATCAGGACCGGCTGCCCGCGAATGGCGCCAAAATCCTCTATATCGGGCGACCATTGAGTTGCGGAATGATAACCGATAGCGGTGAACGCCCGCTTGAGAATATGACGTGTGGTTTGGATACTTAATACGGTTTCATGAAGAAAATTACTGGGGCGGCCGCATAATGCCACATCCAGCCAATCGGTGAGGTGCTCATTCCAAAAAGCTGCCGGGATGGTATATTCATGCTTTTGTTGGTTAATCACCGGAACGGCTAAGCGAATCATGCCCTTAGAAGCGGCTGCCGTCGGTTTGGCTTCAACCGGAACCACGCGACCCGCCAAGACCACCAATAGAATTGTGCCCACCAGTAGTCGTTGATAAAGTGCCATGCCGATTTTCCTTATATTCACCGCAGCCATGATTTCCAGCATGACCGCTTTTTATTATAGCGTCTTTGGATTTCAGCCGGGGATAAAAATCAGACAGGTGCGGCCATATTTTTTGGGCAATTCTACTATCCCCCCATCATTTTCGTAGCCCTGTACCGACGAATTTCATTTTAACCGCGAGGCCTTGGCCCACGCATTAACTCTGTAAAATCTCGCCCCCGCCCCCAAATATGGCCGCACCCACTGCAGAATGGACATGGCTGCAAAGTTGTGAATGGTTGCTGATAATAATGGTAATAGTGCGGGTACATACGCCAGCGGCTGGCTATTTTCAGCTTTTGGGTTATGCGGTTCCGGTAACTATCAAAACTCTGATGACCGTTACCGCCGCGTTCAAGGCGTCTGGAGTAACTGTTCACGAGCCATAACCGCGAAAAATCATAATACAATTGAATAATGAGTAGAATGCAGGAGTAGCATTTAGCATATAGCATTTAGCAATAGGAGTAGAGACGGGGAAAATGCGAGCCGGCGGGTTTATCCCGCCGGAAATGAATAATGAATAAACAAAATAATTTC
>JAMDCX010000084.1 GCA_023489375.1 Planctomycetota bacterium | reverse complement strand
ACTGGTTTTGCAATAAATGAAGTGCGATTTGCAAACAATGAGTTTTTGGTCAATGTATAATATGTTGAGTAAAGAATACCAGTCCGTCACCGTGTTGGTGCGCGGACCCGACATCCGCCCGGCTAGCTTAACTTCCCGTTGGTTTTGCAAAAAAGCCCGAAAAAGCGCGGTTTTGATGGAAAATGTAGCAAGTACTATTTGGATTTAATATTTTATTGGTATGCTTGATTTAACATGAAATATGGTGTACTATGTAGCTCGTATGTTTATGCAGAAGACCATCTGTAGACACGGCAAGGCTACCTACGGCTCTTTTCTCGTGCGACAATCCTTCCGCACCCCACAGGGGCCGCGATCACGCACCATTTGTAATGTCACACACCTGCCGCCTCCTATACGCGAACTTATTGCCCAAGCCTTACAGGGCAAGGAATTGGTGGACTTGGAGACTCTGGAATTATCCGAAGCTCAGAGCTTTGGCGGCCTGGGCATCGGGCTAAATGTAGCAAGTATATGACTGAGAAATAGCCGAAAATCAAGGCTTTTGTTACAGCCAAGGGGAAGTTAAGTTAGCGAAGTGATGCTGTATATGAATTTGAGATTTGAAATTTGAGACTGGCCTGAACTACCTGTATCGCAATATGGTGGTTCAAGATAGACGCGGTGTCTCAACGCGTATCTGAGATTTGAAATTTGAGAACGGACACGAACCACCGCCAGGCGTGGCGGTGCTGCATAAGTGATATTCCGTTGCCATACAAACTTAGGAACTGATACATAAAATCTTTCAAATAGTCGTTGCGCCGGCTGATGCGCGAATTCCAGAGTACCATCGGTCATATAACCACCGGCTATGCCGGTGGTGGAGTATTCCATGGTAATGCCAATCGGGAAGTTATTACGGCTCCGTTCCTTATGCTGTTTAACAGCTACTCTGGCCTGTTGGGTTGATCGGTGTGGATGTGAATGATTGCTGATATTGTTATTATAAGCATATATGGAAAGGTATGGGCCATGATTGATGTCGTTTTTCTACCTGCCATGCTCAATGCGACACTGCTGCCTCAAAGTCAGGTCGTGGTATTTGATGTACTGCGAGCCAGCAGCACCATTGTTACCGCTTTAAGTAATGGGGCCCGCGAGGTGCGGCTTTTGCCGGATGTTGATTCCGTCCTGCACGCCCGCACCGTGGTTCCGCCACCGGTAATAACTGCGGGGGAACGCGAATGCGTTAAGGTTCCCGGTTTTGATCTTGGCAATTCACCGGCGGAATTTGAAACTCACCGCATCGGTGGAGCCTCAGTCCTGCTGAGCACCACCAATGGTACGCGCGCTGTGTTGGCCGCCCATACGGCCGCTGAGCTATTTATCGGCTCGCTGCTTAATGCGCAGGCGACCGCGGAAGCGCTACAGCCGCAACTGGACCATCTGCACACGCTGCTGCTGTTATCCGGCACAGATGGCCAATTGGCTCAGGAAGATGTCATCGGCGCTGGTGCCGTTCTTTGGCATATTCTGGGTGGAACTTATCGCATTGATCTACCCTATACCGATGCGGCCTGGATGGCGTACCACTGCTTTGCCGCGGTACGTGAGCGGTTGGGAGCGGCGTTACGTCTCGGTGCCGGCGGGGTCAATCTTATTGAAAGCGGCTTTGAAGAGGACATTGATCTGTGTGCCAAACTCAATAGCCGCCCCCTGGCCGTGTGTGTGCGTAAAGACCCGTTACGTTGTATGACTTCTTGATTTACCTGACGCTGGCGACGGAGTAACATTTGGTGTAACCGTTCCCAGCCCGGCTGCAAGCGTCGCCCGCAGATCGTAGTGATAACAATGAGTAATGAATAATGAGACGGCCTTGTAGCCTTAATAAGACGTTACGCCGTACTACACTTAAAAGCGCGGGAATAGCAATGATTTTTTACTCGTTGCTCATTTTTCGTTTTCCCGTGGCGGCACTATGCCGCCGGCGAAATTTTTCCGGTGGGATAAACCCACCGGCTCACTCTAATCTGTAACCCCGTTCTCCGTTGTGGTGAAACTATTTTATTTTTACTCATTGTTTATTATTCACTGGCATTATGAATTTCGTGTTATGACCCCATGAACGGTTACACTTTTTTCGCCACAATTTCACTGTTAACCGCGACCGCCGTCAGTGTTTCCGGCCCGCCGAGACTGGCGTTGGTACAGGCTTTCAGGTGTATCTCTCCAGTTAAATCTATATCCGCCGAGGAATGGCCGATCATCAACTTCAATGTACCGGGCTGCAATACAAACTTGCGCTGACTTTCATGCCAATACCACAGCGCCTGGGCGGTATACGGTAACGTGAAAGTTACCCGCTGGCTTTCGCCGGGCTGAAGTTCCACTCGCTGAAAGCCCACCAACTCCTTGATTGGACGCTTCACCGGCGACTTGGGCACGGTAATATAAAATTGCACCACCTCGGCACCCGCCCGCGTGCCGGTATTTTTTACCGTACAAGCTATTTTGACGGGCTTCTTTTCTGAAAGTTCCCTGGCATTTATATGCAGATCATGAATTTGAAAGGTCGTGTAGCTTAAACCGTAGCCGAAGGGGTACAGCGGTTGGCCTTCAAAGTACATGTAGGTACGGCCTTGGAGAATATCAAAGTTGGCTATTGGGGGCAACTGGTTTATGGATTTATACCAGGTGCAGCAGGTTTTACCGCCGGGGTTGTAGTTGCCAAACAATACATCGGCGATGGCGGTTCCCTGGGCCTGGCCGGCGAAAATCGCGGCCACAATGGCGGGGATATTTTCCTGTTCCCAATTGATCGCCACGGTATTGTTGGTATTCAGCACCAGCACGGTTTTGGGATTGGCCTTATAGCACGCTTGAATCAGTTCATGCTGTACACCGCTGAGAGTGGTATATTGCCGATCGACGCCCTCGCGGTCCACCAATTGGTTTACGCCACAAATCATAACAACCACATCGGCTTGCCGCGCGACATCCATCGCAGCAGCAAACATTTTCTCATCCTTGGGACCGTCAATGCTGCACCCGGGTTCAAAAATAAGTTGCGTCTTCCCGGCTTTGGGCGATGCGAGCGCTGTTGGCGGCAGCAGTTCGAAATACTTGACGTTGAAGAGATCACCCGCACCGCCGACAAAACGGAGAAATACCCTATGCCTGCCGACAATGCTGTTAAGCGGCGTGGATACGGTAGTCCAGTCTTGCCAGCCATCGGTGCGCGGAACCTTGACGGTTGTGGCAACCGGTCCATTCAAGCGGTCCAGATGCACTTCGATCCGTCCAGCCCGGGTGGCACTGGCCACACGGAAAACAATTTCGGTTTTGCCGGTAAAATTGAGACGCGGAAATTCCGCCCATGATCCGTTGGTGATTGAACTGATATCCATTCCGTCCGGGATCGAATCCTGCATCTGTAAGTTCGGACTAAGCCTGACAGCATCGCCGGCAAAAACGCGCTGGCGCGGAATCTCAACCCCCATCGCCGCCGCGATACCGTCCAACGGTGAAATCCGAATGGAAGGTGACCCGCTGTAGCCGCCGAGATGAAAGCCAGCCATCGGACCTATGACCGCTACTTTTTTCAGTACGGATTGGTCCAGCGGCAGAAATTGATGGTCATTTTTCAGCAGGACTATGGATTGCCGCGCCGCCTCCAGCGCCAACGCCTGATGCGCGGGTGAATTCACCACGTCAAAACCGATGGTGTTATACGGCACGCTTTTCGGCGGATCAAATTCGCCCAGTAGAACCCGCGCCGTCAAGAGCCGTGTTATCGCCCGGCTGATGTCCGCTTCACTGACCAGTTCATCCGCCACCGCCTTGCCCAGATGTTTGGGCATCGTATCGCCGCAATTAAGATCGCAACCGGCCTGCATGGCCAGAGCCGCCGCCTGATGCAGTGTCGGCACATAATGGTGGGTACCGAAAATATTATACACCGCGTCGCAATCGGACACAACGTAGCCCCGAAATCCCCAGCGCCTGCGCAACAAACTGGTCAGCAGGAAGCGATCAGCCGAACACGGTATGCCGTTGAGTGAACTGTACGCGCTCATAAAAGTGAATACATCGCCATGGACCAGGCAGGCGCGAAAAGCCCGCGTGTAGTACTCCCAGAAACTCCGCGGATCGACCGACACGGAAATGGTCTGGCAAGTGGCATCATCGTTATAACAGACGAAATGTTTGGCGCAGGCGGTGGTTTTGAGGTAGTTGGGATCATCACCCTGCATGCCGCGCACCACTTCCACCGCCCAGGTTCCCGCCAGACATGGATCTTCACCGGGGGCTTCCTCGCACCGGCCCCAACGCGGATCACGGTGCAGATTGAGCACCGGCGGCGAAAAATAACTCAATCCGATCCTTTCTTTGTTATTATAGGCCCGGGCTTCATCAGACACTGCGGTATAAACCTTCCGGGTCAGTCCCGGATTCCAGGAGCACACCATCGCCAGCGGCAACGGAAAACTTGTCACCGGTGCTCCACGCACCAGACCGTGCAGCGCTTCACCGGTGTAATAGTTGTATGCGGGGATGCCCAATCGCTTAATGGCCGTCGCGAAGCAACCCGTCTGGCTTATTTTTTCGTCCAGCGTCATTTTCACTACCATGGCCGCCGCACGCTTCCAGGCCTTTTGGTATGCCGTATTTGAGATTCCTACCCGCGCGGCTGCAACGCCACGTGCGGACATTTCCAGCTGCATTTTTGCCTCGGACAGACCTCCGATTAGCGCGGTACTGGCGCCCAGTGCGGCAGCCGTAGTCATAAATTCCCGCCGATTAGTTTTCCCATTTCCGAAACTTCGTTTGGTCATATGCGACTCCTGAAAACAATGACTACGGGGAGCATAAAGCTCAATTCCATATGTCGTAAATGGGTAACCACTCACGGGCCAATTATCACTAAAAATCAAAAAAAATAATGAGAAGTCTGGATTCTATAAGGCGTAAAAAACATAAAAAATGAGAGCCTCGCAGTAAAAAGTGGCATTTCCATACTGATTTAGCCACTTTTGCCCGTGAACGGTTACCATTTACATATCCGTCCACAACATTTGACAATAGCCCGACAGGAACTCCTCTGACAACAACGCTGCTTCCCCATACCGGCGCACCAGCACAGGCCCTATCCCTGGTTTTGGACAACCATCCATTACCACCCCTGGTAGGCGATATTAACCCAGCTGAACCGCACCTTGATGTTCGACATCGGTACCCAGCGTACCGAGCCGTCGTTGTACATCTCATGTTCGCCGGCGGGCAGGGCATTACCCGTACCTTCATCAGCATAGTTTGACGCCGGGGTATTCCCATATCCCCAAGTGGTCAGCATTGCGCCCTGTGATCCGGTTTGGTTTACGAAAAGTGCATTATCCGTAACCAACAATGTCCCACTGCCGGATTGCGGGTTCAACGCCGGCACGTGCAGAGGATCAGGATTATAACGTCCCACCGGCCCCCCGCCATATTGGAGATTCATATAAAAACCCCATGAATTAGCGCCACCATTATAAATGGCGGACAGATCGTAACTCGCACTATAATCACGACCTTCATCAATCCAATAACTCAGGCCGAACGGGAATTGCCAAAAATTCCATATTCCATTCTGAAAAGAGGAAAAATTTGCGGGTGTGGTTGTCCATGGGGCGTACAACTGGTAACCACTATTCGGATCCGGCGAAAATAACAAGCTCATTCCACCCTGCGTAGCCGACAGTTCACCGGGTTGTTGATTGATCGGCGGGGTATTCGCAACGTATCCATAGCTGGACACATACAGCGCTGACAAGCCCGCCAGCGGCTCATACGCCTGAGGAAAGCCCGACCAGAGATTTGAATCGGCGAAATTAAAATTGCTTATGCAGGCCAGCGGATATTGTCCACGGTATATATTAGCATATTCATGCAAAGCAATGCCAATCTGCCGCATGTTTGAAGCACCTTCTATTCGCACGGCTAATTGTCGTGCTCTGGCCAAGGCTGGCAATAACAACGCGATGAGCAATGCGATGATGGAAATCACCACCAAAAGCTCTATGAGCGTAAAACCGTGCAGGGATTTACGAACCGACTGGAATAAACGATTAGAAAACATAAACGACTCCTTGTAATCCGCTCCCTTATGGTGTAACCGTTCACGGTCATGTCGATGGGCCAGAATGACTGCGGTTTTGACATAGCCCAAAGGGTGGGAACCCCTTGTGGTGCGGGCTTCCAGCCTGCCCAATCGTCCCTTCGTGAAGGGCTCCCTTATGGTCGCGGCTCGGTAAATTGTCCATTGGCCGAATGGACGACGGTTTGCCGCAACCATCTGCGGCGGATGTCACGATACTGGATTTGTTACTCATACTATATTTCCTTATATAAGTAACCAATTTGCTCTCCCACTGCCCGCCAACCACACGGTTGGCAAATCTGCAGTTGAGAAGCTCCATGAAATAGCCTCAAGTCGGCCCGCCTTGGCCAACTTACCATTCTGCCCCAGAAAAACCTTTCCGTCTTTTTCGCCTCCTTTCTCTAATATCCATGCTGACGGCGAGCATGTTTACTGCGGCATTGTCC
>JAMDCX010000002.1 GCA_023489375.1 Planctomycetota bacterium | reverse complement strand
ATTCCGAGGGGTGGGGATCGAACCCACGACCAAAGGATTATGAGTCCTCCGCTCTAACCGCTGAGCTACCCTCGGTGGTCGTAATCAGCCAGCTTACAGGCGGCCGCCGACAGCTGCGATTCCCTTGTTTTTATCCGCCTGTGCCTTTGGATGCAACTGCGGCCAAGAATTTGACCAATGGAATAATATAGGAATAATGGCGTCAGCGGATGGCAATGATTGTGGTTAATCCAGAGGCTTGAATGATTCCCATAGGAACGGACGCTACCAGGCAACGTACGCCCTGGATGAACTGGACCATTATAGCCTTGTGTTTTGCCATTTATTTTATTTCCCATCCTCACAATCCCAATGCCCACTATCTGGGAGTCAATCCCGGATGGGGCAAATTTCTGCTCTGGCGGCAGCATCTGCATTTATACCAGTTTGTCACCTATCTTTTTCTCCATGCCAATATTCTGCATATTCTCGGCAACATGCTGTTTTTATGGGTCTTTGGAGATGCGGTCAATGAACGGCTGGGCCACCTTGCCTATCTGCTGTTTTTCCTGGCGGGCGGAATTTTTGCGGGGGTGGGACAGGTTTTAACTTCCGGTGCTCCAACCCTGGGAGCTTCGGGCGCCATCGCCTCGGTAGCGGGAATGTTTCTGGTACTGGCGCCTTTATCGAATATACGGGTGTGGTTTTTCTTTTTTATAATAAATGTGCCCAGTCTGCTATTTGTTCTTTTTGAAATCGTCACCTTTGACTTGGCCGGCGAGATTTTTCCGGGTCGCCATGATGATGTCGCGCATTTTGCCCATCTCACGGGTTACATGACGGGGTTTACCGTGGGAATCCTGCTTCTGGCACTACGACTGGTGCCGCGCGATTACTATGATCTGCCGGCCTTGATTGACCGCTGGCGGCACAAGTATGCCGGCCGCCGCATCACCAACTCTGCAACTCACCAATGAGTTCTTCCACCAGGTCCTTCATGGTCACCAGTCCGATGGGGCGACCCCGGCGGTTGACCACAATGGCAATGGTCTGGCGGGCCGCCTGCATAAGAGTAATGGCGGAACGGACGGATTGTTCGGGAAAAAGCGTGAGGGGTTGCTGCAAATCGGCCTGAATATTAAAGCCCTCTTTCCGGCCCAGTGCGTCGACGACATGGACCACGCCGAGAATATCCTCTGTGCTGCGCCCCAATACCGGCAAGCGGGAAACATTGTACCGCCTTACCAGGGCGCAAAATCCTTCCCGGCTGATGGTATGCGGAATTCCAATGACACGATTCCACGGTACCATCACATCCCCCACGACCACATGAGCCATACGCAAGGCTCTGCGGATCAAATCGCGCTGTGTATCGCTGATCAGGCCGGTGGCGGAGGATTCCTCGGCAAAAATGACCACCTCCGGCATCGTCGTGGCAGCGGCTGCGGATTCGCCATGAAACAGCCGCAGCGTCAGAAAATTCAGCAGCAACAACAGCGGTAACAGCGGGACAATGGTGATTATTCGCAGGGCCGCCTGCAAAAATCCAACCAGGCGGTAGGTCCATTGATCGGCATGAGTCAGGAACATATCTTTGGGAATAATTTCCGCGAACATCAGCATGAATGGCGTGAGAAGCAAGGCGCTCAACACCGCCTGCAGCTGATCGGAAAACCGGGCCTCATGCATCAAAACGGTGGCTGCCGCCGATACGGCAAAATTACAGAGGTTCTGCCAGATCAATAAGCCCGCCAGTATGGCCGTGGGTTCCCGCAGCCAGCGTTCAATGTGCAAGGCCGCCGGTTCCTGACGCCAGGATCGTAATTGCAGGCGTAAACGCGACACGGTATACAAACCGGTTTCCATACCGCTGAAAAGCATGGAACCGATAAGCCCCACAATGGCCAGCACTATCCATGGCCACAGCGCCGGCGGTGCAGTGAAAACCGGAAGATGGAGTCCAGGCGTCATACTGGTGCCTCCGGTGGTGATGTATCGGTGGTTTTTCCAGATGCGCTGACGGAAATATCATCCCGCAGCACGATTTTTACCCGATCCACCCGCCGTCCGCGCATGGAAGCTACCGTTAACTGCAGATGCGCAAAGCCTACAGTATCTCCGGGGCGCGGCACGCGATTAAGCTGTGCGTAAATCAATCCTCCTACCGTGGAAACATGTGCGGCCCGGACCGGATCGCCGAAGAGTTCCCCGCATTCAATAAGTGACAAATCGCCGGAAACCAGAAATTCATCCGGTGCCATTTCCGTTACCGGAATCTTGACGGGTTCGTCGGGTTCATAAATCTCCCCAATGAGCTGTTCAACCACGTCTTCCAGCGTAATAATCCCGGCGATGCCGCCGTATTCGTCCACCGCCATGGCCAGTTGAATATGTTTAGCACGAAAGTCAGCCAGCAGACGATCCAGTGTTTGTGATTCGGGTACGAAATGCGCCGGTCGCAACAACGCGGTCAAAGCGGCGGCGGTCGTTGGGTTGTCGAGCAGAAAGGTTTTGGCGTAAAGAACTCCCAGCAGATTGTCGATGTTCCTGTCATAGACGGGAATTTTGGAATGATGACCGCGTTGAATCAGATCGGTCAAATCAGTAATTGGCTTTTGAATATCAAAGGCGATCATGTCCACCCGCGGCACCATGACATGCCGCACCTGAATTTCCCGCAGCCACAGCACCTGCTGGAGCACCTGATTCTCCGCGATATCAATCACGCCCTGATCCTGGCTCCGCAGCAGTAATTCACGCAACTCGGATAACGAAAGATTCGTACCGGCTTTGCGCCCCAGTAACCGGTGCGCCGGATTGATCAAACCCTTTTCAATGGCATTGAGCAACGGCGTTGTCGCACGCAGCAGCACATTCATGGGTGGAGCCGCCAGCGGCGCCAGGAACCGGTTAAAGCGGCGGCCCAACATCTTAGGCACCAATTCGCCGAAATAAGCCACTCCTAACACGGAGGCCAAACTCAACGCCACGACCAGAAGTTGTCCCGCATGGCGATTGACACGCTGAAGCAGCATCGTGCTGAGAACAAATATCAGGATGGTCGCGGCCATGTTGATCAGTAGAATCAGCACCAGAAGCGAGCGGCTGCGCTCCCGTAGTGCGGCCACCAGCATAGGCCCGCGTTGGCCGCTGGTTTTGAATTGATAAAGTTCATGGCGCGTCAGGGAAAAAAAGATCGTTTCCACCCCGGAAAAAACAGCGGCAATGCCCAGCAATACCACAATGGGAATTAAAAGGTCCAGATTATGTAGAAGAAAAAGGGCCATCTTCCTTCCCGCACCGGCCAATACCTTCGCCGTGCGCATCATCTTGTGCCTTTACCGCTTGAATTGCAAGACTACCGCGTCGTCCTATTGTCCGTAACCACGCCAGGTTATCATAGGCACTGGCCGGAAAATGATACCATTGATATAGTGTTCACATGACTGCAGGTTACACAGTTTTGGCCCGGCGCTATCGTTCACAAAACTTTGACCAGCTTATTGGTCAGGAGGCGATTGCCAAAACGCTGAAAAATGCCGTCGCCACCGGCCGATTAGCGCATGCCTTTCTTTTTACCGGTACACGGGGGGTGGGGAAAACCTCTTCGGCTCGTATTTTGGCCAAAGCCATCAACTGCCCTCATGCGGTCGGCGGCCAACCCTGCGGGGAATGTCCCACCTGCAAAGCCATTGCGGCAGGTGAGGATATTGATGTACTGGAAATTGACGGCGCCAGTAACAATGGTGTGGAACAAATTCGTGACTTGCGGCAAAGCGCCGGCATTACGCCCAGCCACAGCCCATTTAAGATTTATATCATTGACGAAGTTCACATGCTTACCATGCCGGCGTTTAACGCGCTGTTAAAAACGCTGGAGGAGCCGCCTCCGCATGTCAAATTTATTTTTGCGACCACCGATGTACACAAGGTCCCGGCTACCATTTTAAGCCGGTGCCAACGTTATGATTTCAAAAATATTCCCGCCGCCCGCATTACCGAACATTTAACCGCCATTTGCCAACAGGAAAAGGCGGAGGCGGAAAACGCCGCTTTACACCGCATTGCCATTCTCGCCGCCGGTTCCATGCGCGATGCGCTGTCACTACTGGATCGGGTCTTGTCTTTGGGCGCGGGCCGCATTACTGAAAAGCTGCTCGATGAATTACTTGGCAAGCCGTCCCTTGGTAACCTGGTGGATTTAACCACGGCGCTGGCCGCGGGAGATGCGGCGGCGGTGTTAAAGGTTTCTGATCAGATGCTCCTGGAGGGCATGTCTCCAGAGCAGATGCTAAGCGAATTCACTGATCTCTTACGCAATATTATGGTGTTGCGCGTATGCGGGGCGGATACGGATATTATCGACATTCCCGGCGAATGGCGCAGCGCTTTAATAAAACTCTCCCCGGCCTTTGACGCCGCCGTTCTGGTACATCATATTGCACTTTGTGACCAGACCTTGCGATCTTTACGCGGCTCCACCATGCCGCGGCCATTGTTTGACGCGCTCATGGTGCGATTGGCCATCGCGGGGCAGTTCAGTTCCATCCGGCAGGTGCTGGAATCCGGTTCATTGCCGACACCGGGCGTTGAGGCGCAAAAAAAAAATGACGCACGAAATCCGTTAACCCCTTCCACTACCATTGTCGGCACATCGCCCCAGAATTCTGTGATGCCGGAAACTGTAACACCAGAGCGCGACATGGCGTTACCGCAGGATGCTGCGCCGACAGCCTTACCCGCGGCCACTACCGACAAAGCTGCAGATAATCTAGATTCTATATGGCAGGCGGTGGAGAGGTATCTTGCCGAAAATCAGGGGGCATCCCTGGTGACTTTGCTTAATGGCCAGGCCCGTATACTCACCACAGATTTAGCCGCCGGATTGGTGCGCATGGAAGTTCCCGGCCACACCCATACCATGGTCAGCAACGAACGCTATATGCGAATGCTGGAAGGTGCCGTCGCGGCGGCGTTTGGAAAAAAACTACGCCTTGAAATCGTCGCCGCCGCGCGCCCCGCGTCCGTCGTAACTTCGACCGCCAATCCGGCTCCATCACGTCCGGCGGCAATACCCAATACGCCTGGTTCGCCGGAATTAATGAAGCGTGCGCGGGAAATGCCGGCCATACAACAATTGATGGAGAAAATGGGCGCCAAACTGGTTCAGGTGGAAGCCATTGAAATCGCGACGGAGGCCACAACTGAATCCGCATAACTTATGCCGTAAAGTATTAACAGGATGGATATAACATGTTTGATTCGTTAAAAACTTTAAGCCAGCTCGGGCCGATGCTATCTCAGGCCAGGGAAATGCAGACTAAAATGGCGGAAGTGCAACGGAAGCTCGGAACGATACGGGCGGAGGGTACCGCCGCCGATGGCATGATTACCGTAACCGCCAATGGCCTCATGGAGATTGTCGATATCCGATTTTTGCCCGATATATCCCGACAAGAGGCCGCCGTACTGGCTGATTTAACCCGCGCGGCGGTCAATCAGGCGCTATCGAATGTGCGTATGCTGGTGCAACGGGAAATGCAGTCTGTAACCGGGGATATAGATCTGTCCGGATTGCAGAAGATGATAGGAATGCCGTCATGACCGATCATTCCATGGCTTACAGTGCCAGCGTTCGTCGTTTGCTGGATCTTTTTGGAAAACTCCCCGGTGTGGGCAGTCGTTCTGCGGAACGCATGGTTTTTCACATTCTTAAAGGTTCCACCGATGAGGCCATGGCCTTGGCCGATGCTATTCGGGCGGTGAAAGAACACGTTCGGCATTGCCGAGTGTGCTACCATCTTACAGAGGTGGACCCGTGTGAAATTTGCCGCAATCCCAGCCGCGATGCCGGGGTCATTTGCGTAGTTGAGCAGTCCAAGGATTTGTTTCAAATTGAAGCTACGGGTACATACCGGGGCGTTTACCATGTACTGTTAGGACACCTGGCGGCGCTGGATGGCATTACACCTGAAAATCTCACCATAGACGCTTTGGTGAAGCGCGTTAATGAACGTGATGCGGCGGGAAACCCACTGGTGCGGGAAGTCATTATCGCCACGAATCCAACCATGGACGGTGATGGCACCGCTTTGTATATACAAAATCGTCTGGAAGCAAGCGGAGTCAATATAACGCGGTTGGCCCGCGGCTTGCCGGCGGGAGCCCAGATCGAGCAGGCCAATAAAGCAATTTTGGCTGATGCGCTTGCGGGTCGGGTTAAAATGTAGCGTTCCAGAATCAGCCTGAATTCTTCCGTGCGCCTATATGCTATGTTGCTGAATCAGGATAAAATGTCGTAACCGTTCACGGGTAAAATAGAAAAATCAGCCGGGATATGCCGTTTTTCATCGCGAATACTGCCACCACGGATAACACGAATTAAACGGATAGAAATGGAATGTACCAGTTTATGATCCCAGCAAAAGCACAGTGTATCCGTGATATCGGTGCCATCCATGGTTCCAACAAACATTCACAAGGAGGTAGGAGAGGTACACGGAGGAGAATTTCAGTGAATAAGGCACAAATCCATAAGGATATAGCAATGATTTAATCCTTGCTTGTTATGTCGTTGTGGTGAAATATATGGATCATTGATCTTGGCCACAGAGATC
>JAMDCX010000091.1 GCA_023489375.1 Planctomycetota bacterium | reverse complement strand
ATCGCGAAGGAGGTAGCGAACGTATTTACCAGAATGACATTCATCAACATACATCGTGACCACAAAATAACACAAATAAAACTAAATGCAAGTGCAAAATACAATATTCCCAGAATATTAGTGGCTACACGCAAAGCATAAAAACGTATGTAAGTCATTATAAATACATGAGATACGTTAAAATGCCCTTGGAACATCCGTTCGAAATATCAGCATAATTCCGGCTCAGCACCGGTGATTTTTGCCTGCAGTGTTTCCACATTGGAAAATTCCGCCGCCAGTTTTTTCGCCAGCACCGCCAGCACCGGTTTCTCACTGGGCGCATGACCGAGCATAATAACCACCACGCCGGCAGCGCGAAAGGCCAGCAGGTCATGGTGTTTTAATTCACCGGTAATCACGCAATCGAGCCGGTGCCCGCATTGCAGCGGCAACTGGCCGCAACTTCCAGCCATAATTCCAATGGTATTAAGCCTTCTGGTTGATTCGCCCAGAACGGACAGCGCCTTTAATGCCAGGTTCCTCCGACAGCGCTGTGCCAGATTCTCCAGCGTCTCCCCCACCGGCAAATTCACCAACCGCCCCATTCCCGGCTCCGCCGGCGGACTTTGCATGACCAGTAAATCAAAGGCGGGTTCCTCATAGGGATGAGCCTGACGCAAAGCCGCCACAACCGCGTCCAGGCGCGAAATCGGCACCACGGTTTCAAAACGAATTTCCCGTACAAATTCCAACCTTCCCCGGCTTCCAACCGCCGGCGTTGTGGATTCATCACCAAAAAAAGTGCCGGTGCCCGGGGTTCGAAAACTGCACTGAGTGTACCGGCTGTCTTGGCCTATGTGCCCGGCGCCAGCGTCAAATACTGCCGTAGCCACCTGTTCCAGATGACTTTCAGGCACAAACACAACTAATTTGAGATGCGTCTGGGCCGGTGGGCGTAAGCACAAAGACCCGCAGGGCGAAAGCCCCAGTTCCGCGGCCAGAACATCATTGGTGCCGCCAACGGCGGCATCCAGTGCCGTATGCGGGCTATAAAGCCATATTTTTTCCTGCGCCAATTCAACCGCTAGATCAGAGGGAGTATTGCCGCGCACGCAAAGCCGATCCAGCGGCTTAAATAGCGGTGGATGATAACAGACCAGCAGATCAACGGCGGCGGAAAGGCACTGCTCTTTTACTTCCGGCGTCAAGTCCAGAGCCACCAGCATCCGTTTGATTGGCCAGGCACCACGCGGGGCGGAAAGCAAACCAACTTTATCCCATGGCTCAGCCAATTGCGGTGGAGCCAGAGCATCCAGGAATTCAACCACCGCCGAAAGCTGCGTGGCGGTGAATTTGCGGCCAGTTCCGGCAGCCTCTATTTGTACCCGCGGCTTAGAGCTGGTGTTATTGGCCCGCTTAGGGGCCGCTTTACGCATTTGAGCCATGGCTCTGCTCCTGTATAAATTCATTATACCATTGGCTTAAGCGCCGCGCTACCGGCCCCGGAGTCTCATCGCCCACCGCATGACGTTCAATATGCGTTACCGGCATTACGCCCATAATAGCGTTGGTGAGAATAATTTCCCTGGCGGCCAGGACATCATGTATGGTCAGCATCTTCTCCGTTACCGGCAGACCTTGCCGGGTACACAGACGCAGAATATGTTGGCGGGTTATTCCCGGCAAGGCCAGCCGTGGCAACAACAGACCATCGCCCGTGTTATGTTCCGGCAACGAGGTTTCCGCGGTATACAGCCATGGAGGTGTGGCAATCTGCTGATCCGCCATGACCAGAAACACATTGCTGACGCAGCCCTCCGCCAGGTAGCGGTCTGGATGGGTAAACCATAACGCCTCGCCCGCCTGCGCCGCGCGGGCCTCCCGCAGAGCGATCAACCGGTCCAGATAGCTGGTGGACTTATGGCCGGTCAATGGTCCCCGTGGATTCTGGGCAAAGCGGGAAATGATGACGGTCATGCCTTTTTCATAAAGTACGGCAGGATAGGGTTGAAATGGGACCACGGAAAGCAGTACCGTTGGGGCAGTTGCATCCGCGTTTAATGCGTCACGTGTATCTCCGCGTGTTACAGTCATACGGATACGGGCATTATCGAGAGCGTTGGCCTCCAGCAGTTCGGTAAGCCAATCCGCGATAATCGCGGTGTCAAGGTGAATATCCATACCGAAACATTTTCCACTTTCCGTCAAACGTGCCAGATGATCGGCAAGATTCAGCGGCACTTTATTGCAGGCACGCAATGTTTCAAACAAACCGGCTCCATGCAGCAATCCGGCATCAAAAGGAGATACATGGATATCTTCTGGAGAGAGAAGCTGTCCATTGAGGACAACATAATCAGACCTGTCGTACATGCTTATATTTCCTCCATTATTCCGGCCAACACCCGGATAGCTGTAGAAATTCAGCCGGCGTAAGACTTTCCGAGCGTCGCGACGGATCCATACCCGCTGCCCGTACCTTTTCCGCCACCTCCGCGGCCAATGGCGCAGTAAGTGAATGATGGATGGCGTTGCGGATATTCTGGCGGCGATGCGAAAACAGATTGGATACAGTGCGCTGCAAACGCGCCATATTGCCAATAGCTCGCATTTTTTCTTCGACGGGGCGAATTCGCACCAGTGCGGATTTAACCTTGGGTGGCGGCCAGAAAGCTCCCGGTGGAATGGACGCGAGAACTTCCACCTGAGCCGTCAATGCCATTAATACGGAAAGCGAACCATAATGCTCACTGCCCGGTACAGCCCGCAGACGCTGTCCCACTTCCCACTGTACAGTAAATACCAGACAATCAAAATTTTCCATTGCGGTGTCCGCAGGGGATTGATACCCCATACATTGTGCCGCCAAAATATCCACAATTAAAGGGCTGGCCACATGATAGGGCAGATTGGATACCAATTTCAGCGATTGGCATTTCTGGTTCTGCCGCAGCGACCGCAGTGCGGCCATCACGACAGGATTAAGACAATGCTTACCAAGTAATACATCGGCCGTCAGCCACTGCACATTGCTTAATATTTCCCAATGGCGAGCCGCAGCGTCCAGCAATGGTTTATCCACATCCACAGCCAAAACGGTTTGCACCAACGGCGCTAACAGTGCGGTCAAATTACCCGGCCCCGGCCCCACTTCCAGAATCAGATCATCTGGTGTCAGTTCCGCCGCGTTTAAAATTTGATTCAGCATGCGCTGATCCATCATAAAATGCTGCCCCAACCGCCGGGTTGGACGTGTACCGGCGGCAGCGAGAATTTCCTCAATTTCGTTTCTTTGCATCACTTTTCCGGGACCAATTCAAATGTCAGCGCGGCTCTTTGCGGGTGTCCGGACACATCCACCAAAGGCCCATGAATAAAAATTTTTCGCACCACCAGCCGCCGATGATTCAAACGCAGTTCCGTCGGAAACTTTTTACCGGTCAAAATGGCGGAAACGGAATGTACAATCTGCGGGGCCGCCTCGTCGGCATAGCGTGGACCGGCATATACATCAATGATTTTCCGTACCATAGGTGACAGATGCGGCAGAACAGATTGCAGACGCGTTGTAAGCCAGGATACAGGCAGAGGCAAGTTTCCGATCCGCAGAGCTGTAATGCGAATCCGGGCCTGCGGGGCTGCGTTACCTGCCGGATGTAACGCCACATGTATGGTCACGCTGAAGACGGCATTTCCCGGCACACGGCTGTCACGGGCGGCCAATGTTATCTGCTGACTGGTAAAGTGAACAAAAGGATCGGACAAGGCCCCGGGCTTCTGATGCGTTTTTGATTTTTCCGGTATACCATAAGCCACGGCCAGGAGACTGTTGATTTCGCGTTGCGTGATCGTCCAGGTGATCGCACCAGTACGCGGATTGCGCAACTGATTCCGTAATGCCATCAGCGAAGCTTGTGCATGATCAGCGCGATTATAAACAGCATTGTTCATAAGATGAACAGGGCGATACCAACCGGGGGGCACGAGCATCAGTGCCACAACCATGGAAAACACCAGGGCCACCACAATAAGAATCGCCAGACTCCAACTTGCAGCGGAATTGGGACGGTAACGACGGGGAAAAAACCGGGGCCGCTTTCGAGGCTTATCCGGGGTTAAAGTAGCCATCATAAAAGTCTCCGGATCATGACGCACCACCACCAGACGCATCAGAGCGCCCAGGCAACACGGGAAGGTGTATCGTCATGGAATTATGCAAGCGCAGCTGTTTAAACATACCGGCTTTCAGCTCAATAGCAAAGCGAACCGGCTGTCCGCTGGGATAAAGTTTTTTTCCATTATCCGGCAGCATGGTGCAATGCCGGACGATAAGGCCCTGGCGATTGAGAAAAATAAGATCCAGTGCGAAGCGAGTATGTTTCATCCAGAAGGTCTGCGGCGTACTGTGAGAAAATGCAAACAACATACCCCTTTTATCCGGTATATTCTGTATGTACATCAAGCCACGTTCCTGCGCACTGGTGGTGGCCGCCACCCAAAGTTTGAGTATCTCATTTCCGAGTCGCACCCGCACGACCGGAAGTTTGAGGTGATGATACGATTCCCCCTGCGTAACGTGCCCACAGCCACCTATAATGATTACCCATAACACCAAACTTAACAACGTGGTCCATACACCACCAGCGCTCGCATAGCGCGGTCTTACAGGGAAAATACTCGCGGCTCCATTTGACTGCATCCATTCCATCCTGACAATCGGCGCCCGGCATCATGATTATATAAAGGCCATCATGCCCACGGCTTTAAACATCTTCCGCGTCGGTAGTGGCGGCGGGTTCCACGGGCGTAAAGGCAGCGGCTTTTCCCGGCCGGACCTGCAACTTCTGGGCATGATCCATGAAAAACTCCACCCTGGGTTTGATGATTAATCCCGCCATTGCTTTTTCCAGGGTCTTTCGCGCCCACCGCAGATACGTGCGGCGCGACAGGTGGGTAATGAGCACCAATTCGTTTTCCAGCTTCGGCAATGCCTCCATGAGTTCCTGAAGATGCAAATGATGCCCCACCGCCGCACGCTGGCAATGGCCCGGTTCAAAAAAAGTACATTCCGTCAGTAATACCCGCGCATCCCGCACGCCATCCTGCAACAGCGTTTCGCTCATGCTGGTGTCGCCGGTGTAGGCGATCAGCGGAACATCAAGGGTATAGGTGATTTTTTCACCACGGGCCTTCATATCCCGCAGAATGTGGCCGGGCAACTGCTGTTGCGCCAGTTCCGGTTTGAGTTTTTCCCGCCGGTCCAACAGCAGAAAGCCCGCCGAGGGCACCGTATGCCGGGTGGCGAAAGTTCGAACTATCAGCCCCTTGCGCAATTCATACTCTTCCCCGATTTTCAGTCCAATCACTCGATGCGCAATCGCCTTACCTTCCAGCGCGGTCCAGGATTTTATAACCCCGGTTACAGCCTCGGCAATCCCGATCGGGCAGATGATGGTACCGGGCGTCATACCCTGAAAAAATCGTTGCGACAGATAATATGCCAATCCCGCACTGTGATCCATGTGCCCATGGGTCAGCAGACAAAAATCGCTGGTCAGCATGGGACGGGGGCATTTGCCGATGTCGAAAACAACATTAAGTTCCGGAACCTGAATGACTGTCTCTTCCCCGGCCACACTGTAACCCAGCAGGTGGAAATAAGGAGTTTTTACTACCGCCAGGGCCGGCAATAACGGTACCTCATGCGACAAAGCATTGCCCGTTAAATTGCGTGGGGCCGGTTCACGGGCGGAGGGGGAAGAGGCTTGATGGGCTGCGGTCATCATGGCCTTAAATTTAATCGAATATGCTGCCTGCGGCAAACGAACAACCACATAAATGACGGCAACACATTGGTTGTTGTCGGCAATTTATAATGACACGCGGAAGAATGTTCCACCATGGCAAAGGATTGTAATCGTTCACAAAGTGGCGACTGGTCAGGCTGGAAGCCTGCACCACAAGAGGTGCCCCCTGTTTTGAGGTACTCCGGAGCTGCCATAACTCAGGCCCATCGGCATGGCCGTGAACGGTTACGCCAAAACTTATGGCCGCACCCGCCTATGCATGCATCAACCATTACCGCTTTGCAGCAGGCGCGGTGGTAGCGCTTGGGGATAGTGCCGGTGTAACGGACACATAACAATGGGTATTAAACCAGCCACGCTTAATGGTTATGACGCATTCTTCCTGATTCTTCAGAAAATCAAGAGAAATGCCGCCGGGGCCTTGACGTTCTTCCCGCAGCTTCCATTTATACGCCGGCATATTGTGCAGGAAAAAACGCGCCACACTTAAGCGCGGATCCGAACCGGTATAAAATTCATTGACCAGGCGAATATTCGACCCCGGCGCGTAGGTGCTCTGGGATCGGCTTAAATCAATATGCATTCCCTGGGGAATAGGAATATCCGCTACCGGCGGATTGGGTGTTGGCGGCAAAAGGCTTGCGGAATTCTGACTGCATCCTGCCAGACCAACAGCCAATACTACTCCGCAAAGTCCAATGATGTGTATGTTGTGCATGGTAAATACTCCTTCACAGGCGTTACACCAAACACCTTTATTGTTCTTCCTTCAGTCGGTATTGTCAACTTCCAGCCACTCTGTCGCGCCCATACTTTAGGGGCCGCGCAAAAACAACTTCGCACTTTCCGGCTGGTTCATTTGGCCGCGGGCCTCGTTGTTCGCTCCTTACAGACCCGCGGGCGGGGTAAGCGCGTCGCTCACACTTCGC
>JAMDCX010000095.1 GCA_023489375.1 Planctomycetota bacterium | reverse complement strand
GAGGAAGCGGAGGAAAACAGAGGTTTGGCATAGTGTTTATCCATCCTCCCCTTACCTCTGCTACCTCCTTGTGAATATATTGCCTCGTCATGTCGTTGAGTCGTTGTGGTGAATGACCCGTCGTAACATCGTCGGAATTTTATTGAGCAGATTTAATTATAACCGCGTAACGGCAACCATAGTCCATATATCTGTCCGTGAACGGTTACCGAATATGTTAATCTGGTGATGTCTATGGGACTTTTGCCAAAACTGATGGCGCGCGAACCTTATTATTTCAGGTGCATGTTTCGAGGATTCACGTTAAATTATGGCGTATGGCGGAGTATAAGCAACCATCCAAACCCATAGAACCGACTGGTATCGGCAAAGACGGGACTTGGGATCAAATCAGTTCGAGTCCGCCGGTTGCGGGTCAAGGCTGGTACAAAATACTCCAGGTAAATAAATTCATACCGGCTTTGGCACTGCTGGGTTTATGTCTGCTGGTTTATTATCCCTTACATGCCGCCGGCTTTATATGGGATGATGGATATTGGATTCTCAATAATCCAGCGCTGCATAACTGGAGAGGTCTGGGCATTATCTGGTTTGAACCCCAGGCTTTTATGCAATATTATCCGCTCACAGTAACCGCATTTTTTCTACAATGGCGATTGTGGGGTGCCAATGCGCTGGGTTTTCATATAGTCAGTGTGTTATTGCAGGTCGGTAACGCCATAATTTTATGGCGGATATTGGTGCGTTTACGTCTGCGGGCGGCCTGGGTGGCGGCGGCCATTTTTGCTATTAATCCAGTGGCAGTGGAATCGGTAGCCTGGGTAGTTGAACAGAAAAATCTGATTTCCGGGATGCTGGTATTGGCCGCAGTGTGGAGCTGGATACGCTTTGCGGGTCTGGATCGTCCTGCGGCTCAAATCGAATCTCAGCCGGCGGTGTATAGAGGAAAGTATTACGCCATAGCCACAGCATTTTATTTTCTGGCCGTATGCGCTAAAACCTTTGTTTGTGCCTTGCCGGCGGCGATTCTGGTGTTAACGTGGTGGAAACTCGGTCGCCTGACGCGACGGCATATTTTCGCCAGTATTCCGTGGTTTATTATTACCTCCGGTGCCGCATGGATGGCGACATGGCGTGAGCGCAATGGGGCCATGGCGAAAGGGAAGGCTTATCACTTCACTATTTTTCAGCACCTGGTTATCGCCGGAAAAGATCTGTGGTTTTATGTGGGAAAACTGCTCTGGCCGCATCCCATTTTAATGGTTTACCCACGTTGGCATGTTCAGGCTTTCAAACCCGCTGATCTATTATTTCCGATAACAGCGGCTCTGCTGGCGGCTTTATGCTGGGTATGGCGCAAGCGGATCGGACGCGGTGTATTCGCGGCTTTGGCCATTTATGCCATCATGGTTTCACCCTCACTGGGATTTGTGGCATTTGCCGGTATGGCTATTACATTTGTGGCAGACCATTATTTCTACCTGGGCTGCATGAGCCTCATTGTGTTGCTGGTAGAAATGGGCTTTGTGGTTGTAAGCAAACTACTATCCGGTCTCAAGTTAACAGACGCAGCGCAATTAAAGCCGGCAGCTACCTCCGAATCAGGAGTTGAATCTACGGCCCAGGCCAAGTTACCCATAGCGGTGGCCACTGGTGTTCTGGCACTGCTGGGAGTGGTCAGCAGCGTACAATGTATGTATTACGTACCACCCATTGAAATCTGGCTTCATGAGTTGCGTTATGATAAGCAATGTTATAAAGCTTATGAAGTACTGGCCTATCATGCGAAAGATCATCATCATTTTCATCAGGAATTCACCTGCTGTCAGGATGCTCTGAAGATTACCAAAGGCACAGATCCAACGGCGAACTATCTACTGGGATCGCTATATTTACAACAGCACAATTATCCGCAGGCCATGTATTATTTTCGAAAAACTTTAATGTTGGATTCATATCAGGCCAAAGCAATCGTTAAATTGGCTTACTGTTATCAGCAGCGGGGAAATTGGGTTATGGCCATGAAGGATATTAAGCGGGGCCTGGCCTTGATGCCTAAATCCAGCCGGCTTTATTTAGCCTTTGGTTTGGCGCAGACACATCAGGGTAATATGGAACTGGCACGCAAGGCCTATCTTGATGCCATAGCGTGCAATCATCGCAATGCCGATGCATATTATAACCTTGGTATACTGCTGGATCAGCAGGGACATTGGCGACAGGCCATGGAACGATACCGCGCAGCGTTGACGATTAATCCGGGGTTGGCGAAAGCCCATTTTTTCTATGGCCTGGATTTATTAAAGCATGGCTATCCCAAGGCTGCCGTAAAGCAGTTTAGAACAGTAATTGCTCAGCGTCCCGATCATCCATCGGTATACCATTTTTTGTCCCAGGCGCTACGGGCGGCGGGGCATCCGCGGCAGGCAGCGTTGGCTCAAACGTTGCAGAATAAAAAGTAACGTGACGGTCGATTATTGACAATGTAGTCGATAGAAGAAGATAGTTCCACCATCAATGCACGGGACAAGGCCGCGCGGCAGCCATACAATCATACGGACGGTATTATGCCGCGAAGATAGATGGTGGAAGTAAAGAATGGCCTTAATACCGTCGCATTTGATTGATCGGCCGACAGGACTTTCCAAAACCCGCAAACCCTATAGAATGTTCCTCTGGTTGGAATCATCGCCGTTGAAAGGAATGTTACGATCCCATGGCTACCCGCTTTTACAACACCCTGCATCACGGCCTGGAGGATTTTGTACCACTGCATCCCGGACCGGACCCAACGGATCCACTGCGGGGGGCGGAAATCGGAATATATAGCTGCGGCCCGACGGTGTATGATTATGCTCATATTGGTAATTTCCGGGCATTTTTATTTGCCGACGTGTTACGACGTTATCTGGAACTGCGCGGCGCGCGAGTTACGCATGTGATGAATATGACGGATGTCGGCCACATGACCGATGATCGGATCGCGGATGGCGCGGGACGTGATAAGCTGGAAGTTGCGGTGGAAAAAATGAAGGCCGTCAAAAAGGATGGCCAGGCGCTGGTGGAAAATCCAAACGATCCCTTTGCTGTGGCGGATTTTTTCGCGGAGGCTTTTTTGCATGACGCCCGACTTCTGGCTCTGAGCGTTGTGGCGGACTATGATGCGGCGGCAACGCCGGAAGCCAAAGAAAGGCTGATTCCCCGGCCCACCCGGCATATTCCCGAATTTATTGCCCTGATTCAGGAACTCATTGCCCGCGGGCATGCCTACGTCGGCGCTGATGGCGTGGTTTACTATGATATTCACAGTTTTCCGGCTTACGGACAACTTTCCGGAAATTCTCTGGAGCAGTTGTCACATGGTGCCGGGGGCAGAACCAATCAACAGGCGGCCAAGCGTCATCCGGCGGATTTTTTCTTATGGAAACCCGATGCGCATCACCTCATGCGCTGGCCAAGCCCCTGGGGCGTTGGATATCCGGGGTGGCATATTGAATGCAGTGTCATGTCGATGCGGACATTAGGACAATCTTTTGATCTGCACACGGGCGGGGAAGATAACATTCATCCGCATCATGAATGTGAAATTGCCCAATCTGAAGGGGCTACTGGAAAACAGTTTGTTGCTTACTGGATGCATACGCGGCACCTGATGGTCAACGGCGAAAAAATGTCCAAATCAAAGGGTAATTTTTTTACCATTCGGGATCTGACCGCCAAAGGATTTGATCCGGTGGTAATTCGCTGGAGCCTGATGACTACACGCTATCGTGAACCGCTAAATTTCACACTGCGGAGCCTGTTCGAAGCGGCGGGAGCCATTACGACGTTACGCGATCTGGCGGAAACCTTAGTCAGCGTAGTAACCGCAGTCGATGAAGCGGCCGGGGATGGGGATTTTGCCACGTCGGGTGAGGCGGCGCACAGGCCGGCATTGGAGGAAGCGGATGCCAGGATGCTGGCAGAATTTAATTCTGCGATGGATGATGATTTAAATATCGCCGGTGCTCTGGCAGCTCTGTTTACCTGGGCCAATCCGCTGCATAAACAAAAGAAACCGGCTTATGCGCAAGCACGCTCCGCGTTGTATAGCCTTAAGCAGGTGGATCATATTCTAGGCGTTATTTTTACCAGACTGCTACCATTGCCACCGGCCAGGCAACAGCAGGTACTGGAGTTGATGCACAAGCGCGACGCCGCCCGACAGCGCAAGGATTTCACGGTCAGCGATGCGGTGCGTAAAGAACTGGCGGAACTGGGCGTGGAGGTGAAGGATACGCCGAATGGATCATCCTGGCGTCCGCGCCTGACCCCCGTGGTAGCTTAGGAATGGGACCGTAATAACTTCTCGATTGTCATTACCATAGAGTAACCGTTCACAGACCGGCCACCAACAGCACCTGCTCCTGCGGCCGCGCCGCAATGAATAATGAATAATATGGTGACATGTGCATCTTGCCCATGAGAGTTTACGGGCAGGATGCCCGTGCTACGGAGTTCTGGATTCCGGATTCTTAAGCGTATTCATACGTCACCATTTATTCTCTGCGGCACATAAATGTGCCGGTTAACTTTCTCCGGTGGGATAAACCCACCGGCTCGCACCCTCTCCCTCCGTCCTAACTCCTTACTTCAACATTTTACTCATAACTCATTATTCATTATTCATTATTCATTGTTTATTGTTTATTGTTTATTGTTTATTGTTTATTGTTTATTATTCACGATTATGGCCCCGTGAACGGTTACACCATAGAATACTCCACCACCGGCAAAGCCGGTGGCTATTTGACAGATGGCGCTTCGGAATCCGCGCACCAACCGGCGCAATGACTATTTAAAGGTTATTATGCATCAGTGGCTTAAATCAAAACGTCCTTGAATTCTCACTTAATTACAACAACAGCCAATCCTGACGGTTCACGCAAGGTTTGGTACACTATCTGCACCCGCATTGGTGAACGCGGTATGTCTGGGGCGATGTTAGCGCGATAAATAGCGGCGCGGCGGCTCATGGCAATGTCCGAAATTAGATGTGATGGCGAGCATGGCAGATTCAGTAAACAAAAAAGCATCATTGCGGCGCGAAGCGGGTATTATTGGTCTTTTATACGCCAGTCTCGGTGGTATTATCGGATCCGGTTGGCTGTTGGGGCCACGACAGGCTGCGATCATGGCGGGCCCCTTGAGCATTTTTGCCTGGGTGTTCGGGGGCGTGGCAATTCTGCTGCTGGCGGTAGTGTACGCGGAATTGGCGACCATGTTTCCACGGGGTGGAGCGGTCGTGCATTTTCCGCATTACAGTCACGGTTCCTTTCTGGCCAGAATCTGGAGTTGGGTGCTGTTTTTAGGTTATGTAGCCATTGCCCCCGTGGAAGTCGTGGCGGTCATGTCATACACGAACAGCATTCCGCGGATTCACACTATTCTTCCGCCCCTGATTCAACCGGTCAACGGCGTTGTGACGGGCTTTGGTTTTAGTTTATGCGTCGCGCTTCTGGTGGTGTTTACCATTATCAATTTATTTGGAATCCGTTGGGCCATGCGGGTGAGCAATGCCGCGGGCTGGTGGAAACTGGCCATTCCCGCACTGACGGTAGTGATATTCCTGATACAATCACATCATACCCAAAATCTGAAAATCACGGCGGCGGATTGGCCGCATGATTTTCGTGGTATTTTTACTTCGCTGGCCACAGCCGGTGTTATTTTCAGTTTTTTGGGCTTCCGGCAGGCCGTGGAATTGGCCGGTGAAAGTTCCAACCCCAGCCGCAATATTCCCATTGCAGTAGTGGGTTCCGTCGCCATCGGGCTGGTGCTTTATGTGTTTCTACAACTGGCATTCCTGCTGGCGATTAATCCGCAGGCATTGCATCAATACGGCTGGGCCGGCCTGGCGAAAATCCCTGATTTTGGCAGCAAGACCGGTCCATTTGCCGCCATTGCGGAGACCTTGGGACTCACCTGGCTGGCCTGGCTGCTTTATGCCGATGCGATTGTTTCACCTTCCGGAACCGGTTTTATTTATACCACAACTTCGGCCCGCGTAATTTCAGCCATGGGAGAAAGCCGTCTGTTCCCGAAGGCTCTTAGCCGTCTGAACAGTGCCGGCGTGCCATGGCTGGCGAGTTTTGTGAGTTTGGTCGTCGGAGCTGTTTTCCTGCTGCCGCTGCCTTCCTGGAGCCGGTTGGTGGCCTATATCAGCAGCGTCATGACGCTTTCTTATGGAATTGGTCCTGTGGTACTGTTAAGTTTGCGGCGAACACTGCCGCCGGAAAGCCGCCACCGTCCATTTCGACTCCCCTATGCCGGGATTTTCGCACCGCTTTCATTCGTGGTTTCGAATCTCATTATTTACTGGGGAGGACTGACGGAAAACACCTTATTTTTCGGGTTAATTGCCACGATGCTCATTGTATTTTTACTTTATCGGCTGGCGGTTGACCGTCCCGGCTTCTGGGCATTACCCTGGAAAAACACCTGGTGGGTACTGCCTTATTTTGGCGGACTGTGGCTGCTGGA
Source organism: Planctomycetota bacterium (assembly GCA_023489375.1). Lineage (GTDB taxonomy): Bacteria > Planctomycetota > Phycisphaerae > WQYP01 > WQYP01 > JAMDCX01. Next base: position 282 of record JAMDCX010000095.1, on the reverse strand, counting down.
TTACATTGGTTCGCCGAGCATGGCCGGCGGGCTGGGTTATCTGCGGTTTCCTTACGACGTGGTCATTGTGGCGTTATTCAGCCTGATCATTTTATATATCGCTGTAAATTCCGCCGTGCCCGTGGAGGAATTGCAAGCGTATATTGACAGCCTGTAACGACCAGCAGATGGTCCATGTTGTACCGAAGTAGAAATGTCACCCTATTAACCGATTTAGAAATGTCACCCTGACATCGATACTCCAACGGTGTGGCGGGCCGGCGTAGGCGCAGGGAGGGGCGA
>JAMDCX010000077.1 GCA_023489375.1 Planctomycetota bacterium | reverse complement strand
TGGTTCGTCTCCGGTTGCTTCCCACCCTGCCTCGCGGCAACGCGGTTACCTTCGACTACGAGCCGGAACATCGGCTCGAGGAGAACTTTCATCTCCTTGACTTCACACACTCTCCATCGCACAAGCCTGCTGGCCGTGGGTTTTATGGGTTATGACGGGCGGAGTTTACCACGATGGCATACGGTGGAAAACAACGAACAACGATCAATAATTTATTGCGACTCCTGCGTTTTTAAGTGTAGCGCAGCGTAATGTCTCATTAAGGCCGCCAGGCGTCTCATTATTCATTACTCATTGCGGCGCAGCCGCAGGGCGGGCGATGTTAGTGGTCGGTCTGTGAACGGTTGCGTCCGCTGTGCGGGGATTTTCAGGACAGACTCGACCATTGGGTTTTTATGCCCATGACTCGTAGAATATGCAGATGAAATGTTGTTGGTGCCGGAATCTAAAAATGAGTCTGACTCTCCTTTTAAGAATAATAAAATTGCTGATGGCCCGCCGGGCATATTATTGTGCCGCTGTTTTACTTGCCATTCTGTGCCTCACTGCCGCAAAGGCCGCTGCCGCTCCGGTTTCTCAAGGGCCTTCTACCCTGTTGGCCAGGGCCATCATGGAACAACATGAGGGGCATTGTGCCGCCGCCCTGACGGATGTGCAAAAGGCCATCCATATTGGCAACGTCAGTCCCGCGGCCATAAATCTTCTTATTGCGATGGCTCGGCAGCAGCATCATCCTGGTCGGGCTTATCTGCTGGTAGCGGATTTAGGCTCGCGGCATCTGCTTTCTCCAGTACGGGCGCGGCAAATCATCGCGGCACTGATTCGTCATGGCCCTGTATCGAAGCTACCGCGGACACTCATCCTTGGACGCGAACACAGCGGCTACGGCACACAACGGCAATGGGCGTGGCGTGATTATTTGCTGGGTGCAGCGGCGGCGGATTGTGGACGATACAGGCTGGCCAGCAATTTTCTGCAGGCGGCAATCACAGCCAAGCCGGATTTCTGGCCCGCCATAGAATTATTCGCGGATCAACTTGCAACGCTCTATCAGTTTAAGGAGGCTGAAACTTTATTGCGAATGGCGTGCGATCAACCCGGGCATCGCCGTCAAGCTTATCGGGACCTCATTGCAGTTTATGTAGCGCAGGATCGCCTGCGGCATGCCCTGGTGCTGGCACAGGAAGCCGCAGCAAAATATAAAACCGACCCCGAAATGCAGCTGCAACTGGCCCGCATCTATGTGTTGCGCCAGCAAATCAATATGGCGATCATGGTGCTTACCGGTGTGTGGCGCCGCTTTCCACATTTTAAGCCGGCGTACTTTATGCTGCTGGATTTGGCCCAAAGTAATGGTGATTCGGACCTGCTCCTGAAGGTCAGTCAACTCTATATCCGGAGATTTCCCGGGGCTGTATTTTCCAAAATTCTGCAATCCCGCCTGGCCGCACAGCGGGGCCATACCGTGCTGGCCAGACGAATTCTTATCCAGGCCCTGCACAACCATCCGGCCAATATTGAGTTGTGGCAAGCCCGCATTGCACTGGCGCTGGCTGGACATCAGGTGGTTTTAGCGCAAGATTTGGCCCGACAGGCCATAGTGTTGAACCCCGCCAGTCTTGTCTTAAATGATACGCTGGTGCAACTTCTGACCAATAAACCGAAGCAAGCTCTGACGGCAGCACGAATGTTTGCCTGGCGGCATGACCAATCTCCGGAGGCACAGCAAATGTACGTTCAGGCGTTGCTGGAGTTTAAGCGTTATGTGCAATGCCGAGCCTTCCTGCAACCTTTAACTCTACGATACCCAAAGGCCCGCTGGATTGCACAATCCTGGGCGGATTATCTGGATGCGGCGCACGATTTCAAAACGGAACAGACTTTTTTGGCTCGGATTACCTCCGGTCCCGCGCCGCGGGTAGCGGATCTTTTACTTCTGGCAACGGTAGATTATCAACTCCATGACCTGGCCGGGGAAGAGGCCACCTACAGGAAAGTGCTGCATCTGGAACCGCAGAATTCCATGGCGGCCAACGATCTGGGCTACACGCTGACGATCACAAAACAACAGTTGCCCTACGCCCGGAAGATCATTGAAATTGCGGTGAAAAATCATCCCGGTGACGCCGCCTCGCGTGATAGTCTCGGTTGGGTGCTTTACCAACAGGGACATTATCGACAGGCGCTGGCACAATTGAAGCAGGCGGTGCGATTGCCGGGCGGACAATCTCCGGAGGGACTGGAACATCTGGGGGCGGTGCTCAATAAACTGGGACATCCAGGCCGGGCGATATTGATATGGAAATTAGCGCTGGGGCAAATACCAGATTCTCTTCATCTTTCTCCCCATCAACGCGTGATAAAAAACCGCATCAAGGCGCGCATCCGGAAAGCCAAGTTATGGCTCAATATTCAGAAATCGGGCAGAAAAATGATGTAACACCCGCATAGCAATCGGAGGCTCTCCTGCCGCAAACTCAATACCGCACTCTTGGCCGCAGGGTTTGCGTTCTTTCTCAACTTTCAAATCTCGGATACGCTGTGGGGCCGCGCAAAAATAAATTCATATTTTACGGCGCGGCAGTTTTGGCCGCCGGCGAGGCGTGAGCGACGCGCCTACCCCGCCCGCGGGTCTGTAAGCAGCGAACTACGAAGCCCGCAACCAAAAGAACCAGCCGGAAAGTGCGAAGTTGTTTTTGCGCGGCCCCTATGGAATACCGCGTCTACCTTGCCGCTCCGCATATCTTGTGGCGGGCAGCAACTGCAGGTGAAACACGGGTTCACACAGCGAGAAATCATGGCAGCACAATGACGCCGGCGAAACCGTAAGCGTTCGCGTGGCGGAGATTGTCCATCATCATGTATTGACCACCGTGGGGCCATGCCGGTGCAGCTGCCAAATTCTGGCGTATGACCTCATTGCATGCAAGGATGGACATGGCGCGTAAATGTTAGTGAGGTGATCAACATCAGGGCCGCGCTGACGGTGAGAATTCCAAAAATCACATAGATGCCAAACACATGGAGCACCCAACCCAATGGCAAAAGGCCCACTGCTCCCAGTGCGTTGGAAAGCCCCAGGGCAATTCCCGAACCCAAAGCCCGATTTTCCGGAAACAGGTCCTGCCCAATCAGCAAGGTAGGAGAAAAGGTGCTGAACATGGCGATCCCCAACAGCGCCGCGACAAGCCATAACCACGGTCCCCGCACTATGGCTACCAGCGGTAATAACATCAGCATCACCGCGCTGCTGCCTACCAATACCGGGCGGCGGCCCAGATGATCGGCCAAGGTACCACCGGTAGCCTGCCCGATCACGCCGGTAATTAAAAGCGTGCTGATAATCGAAGCTCCGGATACCAGCGTGCCACCCCGGAGTTTCCACATCAGAGGAATAAAGACGATAGTCCCAAACACCGCCAACCCACGGAAAGCTGAAAAACGCACCAGCACCAGAAAGGGCCGGCGATGCTCTCGCCAATGTATCCTGGGGGCCGATTGTCGCCGAGGCGGCAAACTGGGAATCAGTTTGATCATCAAAGGCAGCGTCATAAGTGTCGGTAACGCAATGATCCACAGCTGGTGCAATCCCAGATACACCACAATCAGGCTGGTCAACAAAGGCCATACTCCGCGGCCCAGTTCACCGCCAATTAAAAACAGCGCCAATCCCGCGCCGTGTCGCCGCTGGGTTAAACTCCGCACTGCCGCCAGGGCCTGCGGGTGAAAAATCGTGCTGCCCAGACCAGTCAATAAAAGCAGTATCAGCAGAATCCCGATGTTGGGAGCCAGGCCGACAAACGCACCGGCGACGGAACAAGCGGCCAACCCGCCGATGACGAATAATTTTCCACCAATTTTATCAGCCACAATTCCCGCCAATGGCTGCAGGGCTTGCCCGAGGTAAATCGCAGCCATGATGATACCCACCATAGCCAGTGGCTCATGCAGCGCTGTAAGAATTGCCGGAAGAATTCCCGGCAGATAGAAGGCGGCTCCATCATTGAGGAAATGTGCCCACGTCATGCACATCAGACCGGCCAGCTGCTGGCGGGTTTCGGAAGTCTTTCCAGGTGGGTAGTGCACTGGCACATCCGTATCGGTGGCGGTCATCATTCTGAGATTATAGCGCCAAGTGGCGGCAGATTCGAGACACTGTGTTTTCAGAACTTGCCCGTGAGATTAACCGTCACATAAGCCGCATTGGCAATTTGTGCCACGGGTTGTTCGTCACGGGCGTCGAAGCCCTGGCTGAAGGTTTGATTAAACGCATAACCCCCGCCGATGTTTATGCTGATATGTCTCCGCAGCGTCAGAATCTTAAACCCGGTCTGTATCCGGCACTGGGTCATAAATAAACGCTGGTCCGAAGAATAAGAATCAACATGAAAGGCCCAGGAATCACTATAAAATCCGACATAGGCGGTCAGGGGACGCAACAGCGTATAATCCACCTCCGCTGTGCCGGAAGCAACGGGAAAGTAATCCACCCGGAGCCACAGGCGAGGCAGCACCTGGCTGTAAAGGGTTTCAATACTCCCTACGCCCCAGTCCAGATTTTTCTGGTGGTGTTCAATTTCTACAAATGGCAGTGGGACATCGGGCATAAATTGCCGATTGCCGTTGTAGTCCAAGGCTAAATCCAGTTCAGTATTTTTCCACAGGGGATGCTGAACGGAAATACGGGCCATGCCATAAATAGCACTGGGATCATTATAGGGGCTGTTGCCGGCATAGCCCGCGCCTAGCGCTATTCCAACACCCCACTGGCCGATGTATCCCAGCGGCATCCCGATGGACATGTCTTGAGCATTGAGCTGCCGGGGCAGCAACACCGTGTTGGTGCCCAACCCAATGTAGGTAGCATCATAAGCCACAGTGGGACTGTACTTACCGGTATCGGCCAGGCGTAGCCGGCCGGAAAAATCCAACATGCTGATTTGCGCCGGTGTGGAATCGTTGCGCACCCAGGATTTATTTTCAATCAAACCCTGATTCCAAGTTTCCGCATAAACGCCCGATGGCCAGGCTTCCTGCGCTAAATCCTGACTATTGTCAGCACGGGATACGTTGTGGAAGGCCACAGTGGTAAGCCCAATGGAAAAGAGAATGAAGATATATCGGCGGCGTTTCAGGATCATATCAAGTCTCTTTAGAATCCAACAGCTTTCTTATACGCATACGGTGATTCAGGATAATCCTGTTTCAGCCGGGCATGGAGTAACTGGGCGCGATTTATTTTCCCGGCGCTCTGATAGGCTATACTGGCGCGATACAGCAATTCGGCGGCATAAAAAGACCGGGGTTCACTGTTGACATACTGGACGGCGATTTGTGCGGCGTAAATGAAACGCTGCCGCGCCATCATGAGCCGCACCCGTAAAAGGCGTGTATAGCCCTTGATAATAGCCCGTGGAAATTGCATTTCCCATTGATCCAGTAAATCCTCAGCCGTGCGATAATGATGACTGCTGATATAACTTTCCACATTGCGGGCCAGGACCCCCTGCCTGATTTCCTGGGCGCTGTAGGCCATAGGTGCAGAGTCACCGGCTTTTTGCACATACCTGGCGGCCAACGCTCCGTCGCCGGCAGCCACCGCGGCATACGCCATCGCGGTGTTAATAACATGTGCGGCCGCCGGGGCTAAAGGCGTGTGATTCCGCGTCCAACGTTGTAACGTACGCAGCACCACTGGCGCGGTACCGGTATAATTGCACGCCGTAATTGCGTAGTGTGTCAACAAGCGGCATTGCGTCAATACATCCGTATGTTTACGCGCCGAGAGCAGAAATATATTTCCCGCCTGCCGGAAATTTCCGTGCCGCAGCGCGCGGCGTACCAGCAGGGATGCCGTATGCAACACCACTTTGGAATGTTGCGCCTCCGGAGATAACGCCCAGGCCAGCCCCCAGGCGGTTAAGCCCCGCAGATTTCGGTAATGCTGAAAAAACATGATGCCGCGATACAATTCTCCGCCGGAAAGCGTATTTAGATTGTAATGGTCAATAATGTCCGCCACGACTCCGGAGGGATCCACCGGTGGAAAGGGAAACTTGGCAAACATTTCCGTGCGGATCAACACGCGACGGCGAGCCGTAAAAGTATTGCCGGCCTGATGAATTGTTACTCCGATGGTGTAGAGACCCGGAGCCATAAATTCGTGTTCCACCCGTAAGCCCCGCGCGGTTTGTCCATCGGAAAAAGTCCAATCTACACGCGGTGCAAAGGTGGCCGGTACACGTGCGGCAAAGGTATATCTTTGTAAATAATTATCCGGTGGCACAAATAATTGCGCCTGCGGTTTGATGGAAAAATCGGCGGCATACCCGCCACCCACTTTTTCCAGACGCCCGGCCACCGCCTGATTAGCTGGTGCGAACGCCGCCGCCGGAATCGGGGCATATCGGGCAGCACCGGGCGGCTTCCAATCCACAGACAGTCCCGCCAGCCACCAGAGGTGCAGTTCGGCGACGGTCATGGGATACCAGCCCGGCCGGAGATACACAGTGTGTTTGAAACGAACGCGTCCCATCAAGCCGCCGGGCTGCGATTTTATCAGCAGATTTTTCCCTGCCAGATTCATGCATCCCGCTTCCGCTACATCAAAGGCGAACGTGTAATTGCCCGCACTGGTGATATGCAACTGCGCCTGATACAGCATCATATCACGCCGATTCCATCCGGTGGGGTCATAGCCCATGAACATTTCCGGTACAAACATCGAGGTGAATGGTCGGACGCCATGAAATAAACGCAACATCTGCCGCCAGTTGCCACGGGGACCATTGGCCAGCGGGTATACTCTTAGAAAAACGCCACGCTCAATTTTTAATGGCGGCGGTGCCGCTCCGGGATGCGCATTACCCCACCAGACAAAATATTCTCCCGCCGCCGGTTCCGCAAAGGCCAGTC
>JAMDCX010000026.1:635-29816 GCA_023489375.1 Planctomycetota bacterium | reverse complement strand
TGAGAATATGGTCACGATGATGCAGAGGTTTGATCTCGCGGATGGATTAAGTGCCGGACTGATTTCATCTTCGCAGTTCAATGGTTCGGCCGCATATAACACCGTTACGCCGTTGTCCGTTGCCTGGAGCTATGACGCCAACGGCAATACGACGCAGATCAATCGCTATTCCAATCTGGCCGGGACGCAACTCGTGGCCTCCAGCGCCTACGCCTATAATGCCGACAATGAATTAACCTCCATCATCGACACCCTCGGCACCGGATCCACTCAGACCACGCAAACCTGCAGCTATTCCTACGACGCCGGCGGACGGTTAACCCGGCAGGTCACCCCCGACGGCACCGGTAATTTCACTTATGACCAGGACAATCAGTTAATCTCCGATTCCACCGGTTCGGCCTCCTGGAGCTATGATGCCAACGGCAACCGCACCGGTGCGGACGGGGCCGCCTCCACCGTCGGCGCTGATAACCAGATCATCAGCTCCGGCGGATACACCAACAGCTATGACAACGCCGGCAATCTGATCACACAGACCGGCGTTATGCTGAATATCGTGTACACCTGGAACAGCCTGAATCTGCTCACAACGGTGGCCACGTACAGCCCTTCCGGGCAACTTCTGCAAACCGTGAATTACACCTACAATGCCCGGAATCAGCGGATCCGCCAGATTGTCACCGATGGCAGCGGCACGGTCACGTTAAATCAACGCTATATTTACGACGGCGACAAGAAGCGAAACGGGGACGTGGCTAGTTATTGGAGTGCGAGGCGATTTAGGCCTATGGCAGGGCACCCGAATTCGGAGTTGTGAGAGCATGCGCGACGGGGTAAACTGTGCTTGGCATTTGTTGATTGCGGAATGGCTCCCATGGTCGCGTTGAACGAAAAATATCACCACAATGGCACAGCGGCACGAAGTAATCGGTGCCAAGCCGGAAAATCTTGGGAATCTGAGAAATCTGTGGATATCCCAATCTCTGTGCCCTCGGAGATCTCTGTGGCTATCCAACATCCTCCGCGTTCCTCCGCTGCCTCTTTGTGTAAATCCGTGAATCCCTGTGGCCCCATCTTCTGTGGATACAGCTATGATCCGGAAGGGCCGGGGTACTACGTACGCAACAGAAATTACATACCGCCCTTGGCCGCTGGCTGCAACGCGATCCGATCGGCTACGACAATATCATCATGGCATCACCAAAACTGTAGAAACGATAACGGTGCTGGATGGCTTGCCGGTAAATGCTTTTTAACCGATCCAAGCCCGTCAAGGCGCCAACCAAAGCCAGGAGAGTACTACGCGGCAGATGGAAATTAGTAATCAAAGCGTCTGTAAGTTGAAAATGATAGCCGGGTTGGATCAGTAAATTTGTTGCTCCGGATAAATCCTGTGCCGGCACGGATAAATCAACCAGGGATGAAGCCATGGTCTCCAACGTACGCACGGTTGTGGTGCCCACCAGCACCATTCGGCCCCCCGCCGCTCTTTGTTGACGGATGCGTTGCACGGTGGCACAAGGTATCCGATACGATTCCAGGTGCATAGGGTGTTGGTCCACTATGGGCGTGGTGACAGGAAGAAATGTACCGAGGCCCACATGCAATGTAACCCACGCATGATTAATTTGACGCTCAGCAAGGCGGGCAAATACTTCCGGAGTGAAGTGTAACCCTGCAGTCGGAGCTGCCAAGGCTCCAGCTTCCCGAGCATAAATAGTCTGGTAGCTCTCCGCATCCCTGATATTGGCATTGGCCGCCGCCACTGACAGGTTCACAGTGGAATCTTGATCCGCACCAATCTCTTCCAGACTTCCACTACCACATTCAGATATCTGATTAAAAGTTGTCGATGGCGCGTTGAGTTCGCGCGCCTGGATAATATACGGTGGCAATGGCACTTCACCGATGTCCGCCAATACCTCCACCGCCGGTCGTGGATCGTTGACGGTGACAATCCACTGACCTTTTTCGGAAGCCCGTTCCACAAGTTTCATCACCAGGGGTTCCGAAGTCTTTGCCGAAAGCGTTTGGAGTTGTAATCCGGGGGTCGCCCTACCGCGGGTGCGCAGCATGACGCGCCATGTACCGGGTAACAGTTCCGCGATAAACAAGCCGGTAACCATGCCGCCGGTGGCTTTGAATAAAGACAGTTTTGCCGGAATCACGCGGGTATCATTGGCAATCAGCAGATCACCGGGGTTCAGCAACTCCGGCAAGTCTGAAAAAAAACGATGGTCCACGGAATCGGCACCACGGTGATACACCAGCAGACGGCTGCGGTCACGCGGCTGCGACGGGTAGCGTGCAATTAACTCCGGCGGCAGCTCATAATCGAGTTCATCGGTATAGAGCATAAATCACGGTTACAATTCCGAAGGAGAAGCCTTGTTGGATTGTCGGCGATGCTGCCGCAACAGGCGCTTTTGCGCCCAGTGACCGGTAAAAAACCGATAGCGTGGTAGAGCTTCTTCCGACTCAATTTCCAGCGGCCAACTCAGCATGGTGTTGACAATAGTCCGTGCCGCCTCGGGATGCGCCAGTTGACGTGTATTTTCGCGCATGCGGGCCAGCCGCCGTGGATCATCAATGAGTTTTTGAATCTTCCAGGCCAGCGTTGGTAAATTATTGCCGCGAATCGCCACTCCAAATTCCAGAAGATGGGCGGAGTTACGTTCTTCCTGACCGGGAATTGGATTGACAATACATAAGGGAAGATTTCTGGCCATCGCCTCACTGGTAGTCAGCCCGCCGGGTTTGCCCAGCAATAAATCAGCCGCGGCCATATATTCATCCATCACCGTTGTAAAGCCAACGGGAACCACTCGAGCGGTAGCATTCCGGTTTTGTCGTGCAGCCAAATGGTCGAGGCGCTGTTTTAATTCTTCTCCGTGACCGGCGATGACCACAAGTTGCACCGGTCGGCTGATTTTAAGTAATTGTGTCAACAGAGCCTCCACAGGCCCAACCCCATACCCGCCCGCAGCCACCAGTATGGTAAACAGATTTTCCGTCAGTCCGAGCTTCCGGCGGACATCCTCCCGCGCTTTCGTTTCCATAAATACCGGATCAATCGGAATTCCAGACATCGTAATGCGGGCCGGGTCGATTCCCATCTGCACCAGAAATTCCCGCGTTTCATCAAGCAGAACAAAATAATGCTGGTAGGTACGGTTTAACCACATGGCGTGACAATCATAATCCGTCACCACAATGGCCGGTTTGACGGGAATTTTCCCTTTTTCATACAACCATCCCAGTAAACTGGCCGGGGTAAAATGGGTACAGATGATATGATCGGGTTGAAAAGCCATGGCGGCCTTGAGAAAAGGACCGGCATTAAATTTTTCAAAGGCCATACGCATTTTTTCATTACGCCATGGGGTGTCAAAAGTATCATAAATCCAGCCCAACATGCGGGGAGCTTTATTAATCAGGTCCAAATACACCTGGGAATAAATATGCCGGAATAATCGCGTGGTATATTTAAGCATGTCCCAATGCTGAACTTCACCCACATCAGAATGCATTCGGCATATTTGCTCCAGAGCCTCTGCGGCGCGCACATGCCCGGCGCCCGCTGAGGCCGAGAGCACCAGCACTTTCCGCTTTTTTAATGACTCGAGTGCCATAACTTCCTTCTCGCGCGGCTGATCTTAAAGCTCCAACATCGCATTAATCTTGGCGGCGCATATAAAATCATTTTCCGACAGGCCGCCAATCGCATGCGTGTTATACCGGATCACGCACCGGCTGTAACCAACTTCCATATCCGGATGATGATTTTCCAGGTTAGCCAACCAGGCAATGGCATTAACAAACGCCATGGTCTGGTAAAAATTCATAAATTCAAACGTCCGAACCAGAGAGCCATCGCGGTATTCCCAATCCGGCAAGGAGGTAAGCAATTGGCGTATCCGAATGTCTGAATAGGGCTTCGTGCGGCCTTCACAAGCGCGACATTTCCGATGCTCCAAATCCAACAGTTTCATTTTTTTTGTCATCGATACCGTTCCTTATTCTTCTTCCTTATTATACTCAACGATGCCGATCTGGGTCGATTGCATGGGCTATGGATATAAAATTCGGGTGCGGCCATATTTTTGGGCGGGGGCGAGATTTGCAGAGTTAACGCGCGGGCCAAGGCCACGCAGCTAAAATAGTAACCGTTCACGGGGTCATAACCATGAATAATAAATAATGAGGAGAATGTATAAGTTAGGAGTTAGGACGGTGGAAGAAGGCACGAGCCAGCGGGTTTATCCCGCCGGAAATGAATAATGTAACCTTTCACGAAGGGTCTACTGGGCAGGCTGGAAGCCTGCACCACAAGGGATTCCCACCCTTTGGGCTATGTCAAAACCGCGGTAATTCTGGCCCGTCGACATGACCGTGAACGGTTACCTAAAATAGAATTGGTCAGTACAGGGCTACGAAAATGATGGGGGGATAAAAGAATTGCCCAAAAAATATGGCTACACCCTCATAATCCCGCGGCCGATGACCCGCCCGATGGACGCCGGTTGACGGTGATGACGGCGGACAGATTAGTGGTGCTGGCAACACTTGGTCTGGACGCGATGATTTGGTAGGATAAGGTGTTAACGGGGACGTAGCTCAATTGGGAGAGCACTGCCTTTGCAAGGCAGGGGTTGCCGGTTCGATCCCGGTCGTCTCCATAATGGGTATGTTGCGGCCATAAATTTTTGGCGGGGGCAAAATTTCCAGAGTTATCGCGCGGGCCAAGGCCACGCGGCTAACATAGAATTGGTTATGAATAGGACCGTAACAACTTCCGATTGCTATTGCCATTGAATAATTCACCACCGGCCAAGCCTGTGGCTATATGATGGATAATGCACCAGAATCCGCGCACTAATCGGTACAGCCACTTTGTGGAAGTTATTGTGATCTCGTTCCTTAGTACAGGGCTACGAAACTGATGGGACTATCAAGAAGTGCCAAATAATATGGCCGCACCAATTGAGCATAGTGCGGGTGATAAGAGCTTGACAATACCAGGAGTATTGAGTAATATTATTGTTTCGTACATCCGCCGAGAAGGCCGGAGTGAGAGTTGTCATTCTGGTACGCCGGCTTTGAATGCGGCAGGCTTCGCCAATGGACAAGCGGAGTTTGTCGGCTGAAAGGAGAATTATGTCCCGTTATTTAGGCCCTAAAGTTCGTCTATCGCGTCGTCTGGGTGTGGCAATTGCCGACCTTCCCAAGCATAATAAAAGTGAATTTGTTGCACCAGGTATGCACGGATTTCACAGCCGCCGACTGTCGGAATACGGTATTCGTCTGCGCGAAAAACAACGCATGAAAGCGCATTACAATGTTCTGGAAAAACAGTTTCGTCGCTATATGTCCATGGCCAAGCAGGCGAAGGGCAATACCGCTGTTACGCTGCAACAGATTCTTGAAACACGATTGGATAATGTGGTGCGGCGTCTGGGCGTCGCCCGGTCGATCTGGGCGGCCCGGCAACTTGTGGCCCATGGCCATGTTCTGATAAATGGAGCCAAAGTTGATATTGCCAGCTTTCAGGTTACTCCAGGAATGACCATCACTTTCCGCGAAAAAACAGCTAAATTGCTGCGAGAAAATATGGAATCCATGGCTGGACATCAGGTGCCGGCGTGGCTGGAATTCATCCCGGCACAGTTGGAAGCGAAGGTGCTGGCCCTGCCAATGCCGGAGCAGATTCCCTTCCAGGTAAATCCCAGCCTGATCATTGAATTTTATCGTTGATCTTTCGATAAACGGTGGCCAAAGCAAACAGCCGCACCGGCAAACTTTAAGGGGCCGCGCAAAAATAACTTCGCACTTTCCGGCGGGTTCTTTTGGTCGCAGGCTTCGTTGTTCGCTCCTAACAGACCCGAGGGCGGGGTAGGCGCGTCGCTCACGCCTCGCCGGCGGCTAAAACTCCCGCGCCGTAAAATATGAATTTATTTTTGCGCGACCCCTTAGCATTGGAGCGGTCTGTCTGCTTTTTTTGTGACGATGCAAGACCCACTTAACAGATGATCACGGCCAGCCGGCCCACCGAATAGCGGCGGTTTGCCATTTCGCCATCCGAAAGGCGTAATGCGTATAATGGATGCTGCGGATGGTGTAACGAATCGGCGGCGGCGTGTAACGGGCATTAAATTTTGGTGTTCATTTCACACCGATTAGTAAGGTCATAGCTTGTTCATCGGAGAATTCAGGGTGACTGGTTTTCGCATCACACAAATTCTATTCTGGTTTGGTTTATCCATTTATTTTGGCGGCCTGCTGATACTTGGAACACTGGTGGCACCGGAAATTTTCAATACCATAGCCACAGCCGGAGTACATGCCAGCACGCTTAATCCGCATCTGAATGAAGCCAAAGAACTCGCGGGCGAAATTTTCGGCAACATCCTCTATTATTTTTCCATATTTCAATTGCTCTGCCTTTTCTTAATGCTTTTTTCCGTGCTTTTTCAAATGGCTTTTCATCTCAATGCCATGAGTATCTGGGTGTGGTTGCGGCTTGGCGGTGTGCTGCTGCTGGCGGTGCTGCTGGGCGCGCAAATGCTGAAAATTGATCCGGCGGTACGCCGGGAACACAAGTTATGGTTGCAATATGTGAATACCGATGCGGCGCAAGCGGAGGTACACCGCACAGAATTCATGCGCGATCATGCCGCCGCCGAACGCAATGGCATCATCCAGATGATTTTGTTACTGGCCATCGTGTGCATTCAGGGTTGGGGAATTAACTATCCTACACGGCGCGAATTTATTCGCGCCATAGCGCAAAAGGCGAAACTTATGGATACACCGCCTGCGCCGCCGGGAAGTGCGTGACACATTGTGCACACATTTGCCTAATATGTCGGCATCACCGTTTGGCAATACCGGTGCGGATATAGTGCGCATTACAAATCCTGATTAGACGGATACCGGAAATCCGAGCAAATATCGTACTGTATAAGGGCACCGATTTGCCATAATTCATAGTACGGATTATACTGATGATTGTAGATTTAATGTGGTCGGCATAAAGGGCGGCCAGCCATAAAAATCATATTGGAGGTCATAGTGATGGCAAGTGGAAATCACATACAAACGTTACTTATTGGTGCTACCATACTGGCTTTGGCTGGAATTGGCGGTAACGCGGGGCAAATACAAGCCGAGGCGCTTCCATTTAACAATATGGTGGTATTTGGCGACAGCCTTTCCGATAATGGCAACCTGTTAACGATTGCTCCGCCATTGGAGCAATATTTTCCGCAATACGCCAGCGAAATCGCCAGTTCGCTACCAGATACCGCCAATAATTATGCCAATGGAGAATTTACCGACGGGGCCAACACCTCGCCATCCACCTCAATTCTGGGCCTGTGGGACGAACAATTTGCTTCCCAACTGGGCTTACCGGCACTGGTTCCGGCTTTGGCCTCTAATTTTGTAATGAATTATGAATTGAGCGGCGGATATTCATTAAATAAAGGTGGTAACAATTTTGCCGTGGCTGGGTCGGTCAGCGGGAATACCATTACTAATTCCAGCACCGGCACATTTCAGGCGGGGATGGCTACGCAGGTGGCCGCATTTAACTCGCAACATACCAGCGGGGTTATTCCATCCAGTTCTCTATATGCTTTTTGGGGTGGCGCCAATGATATTCTCGACGCGCCATCCGGTTCCACATCCACGACACTTAACACCATTGCCACAACGGCCGCGGATAATATATATGGATATATTAATAATCTGGCTGGCGAAGGCGGTAAATATTTTTTATGGATAAATCTACCGCCGCTGGGGGCAACGCCGGAGGGAACCGGTAACGCTTCTGCTCTTAATGCCGCAGCCGTGGCTTTTAATTCCGAGCAAAGCCTCGACATCGGTAAGATTCTGGCAGCGCATTCCGATGTGAAAGTTATTTCCGTAAACGCTTATGCTTTATTCACACAGCTGGTAGCGGACCCGAGCGCCTATGATTTTACTAATGTAACCCAACCGGCCCAGGGGAATACTGGTGTGAATCCAGATAATTATTTATTTTGGGATTCATTGCATCCGACAACGGCGGCGGATAAACTTTTGGCGCAGGCGGCCGCCGCGGACACCTTTGCCTCCGTCACACCGGAACCGGCGACTTTATTACTTTTGGCGCTGGGCGCCCTGGTGGGCCTGACTCTGCGTCCTCGACGACGGATTTGATTAGCAATTATACCGCATTTCCAAATTACCCTGCCGCAGCTAAAGGCGCAGGTTGCAGTTTATGTTTCAAATAACGCCCGGTATGACTGGTGGGATGAGCTGCGACTTGTTCCGGTGTTCCGGCGACAACAACCTGCCCTCCTCCGCCTCCGCCTTCCGGTCCGAGATCAATAATCCAGTCAGCACACTTAATGACATCCAGATTGTGTTCAATAATGACCACGGAATTACCCGCATCCGCCAGACGATTTAACACGTTAAGAAGATTATGAATGTCCGCAAAATGCAAACCGGTAGTGGGTTCATCTAAAACATAAAGCGTATGACCGGTGGCGGCTTTGGCCAATTCGGTTGCCAGTTTGACACGCTGGGCCTCGCCACCAGAAAGCGTGGTACTCGATTGGCCCAGTTGCACATAAGATAACCCGACGTCATGCAGCGCCTGGAGATACGCGCGGATATGGGAAAAACTATCAAAAAACTGCAGCGCCTCTTCAATGCGCATGGCTAGTACATCCGCAATGGATTTTCCCCGATATTTGATTTCCAGCGTTTCACGGTTATACCGTGTGCCGCGGCACTCCTCACAGGTCACGAAAACATCAGGAAGAAAGTGCATTTCTATACGTTTGGTTCCCTGCCCCTGGCAGCTTTCGCAGCGACCGCCTTTCACATTGAAACTGAACCGTCCGATCTGATAACCGCGTATGCGTGCTTCCCGGGTTTTGGCATAAAGCTGACGGATCAGATCAAACACGCCGGTATATGTGGCGGGATTGCTGCGCGGTGTGCGTCCTATCGGGGATTGATCTATTTCTATTACCTTATCGATGTTCTCAACGCCCGCTATAGTTTTATGCCGCCCTGGAGTTTCCTTGGAACCATAGAGCCGGCGTTTAAGTCCTTTGAGCATAATATGATTGACCAGTGATGATTTTCCGGATCCGGAAACACCGGTTACGCACGTCATGACGCCCAGCGGAAAACGCACATCAATGCCCTGTAAGTTATTCTCCGCCGCCCCTGTGATTTCCAGCACCTGCTTGCCGTCAGGTTTTCTACGCGTTGTCGGCACAGGTATCTGATATTCCCCGGTAAGATATTTTGCCGTAATGCTTTCCGATACCGCAAGTACTTCCGGCACACTGCCCTGCGCGATGATGCGCCCGCCATGCGAACCAGCCCCGGGGCCGACATCGATCAGCCAGTCGGCGGCGCGAATGGTATCTTCATCATGCTCTACGACGATGGTGGTATTACCAATATCCGTCAGATGACGCAGAGTACGAATAAGCCGGTCATTATCGCGCTGATGCAGGCCGATAGTAGGTTCATCGAGCACATAACACACTCCCACCAGGCCGGAGCCGACCTGCGTGGCCAGACGGATGCGCTGCGCTTCGCCGCCGGAAAGACTACCGGTCTGCCGATCCAGGGTGAGATAACCCAGACCGACGTTGTTCATAAATCCCAGGCGGGCGCGAATTTCTTTCAATATCGGCGCCGCAATTATTTCCTGTTCTCCGGAAAATTTCATGGTATCGAATAATTCCATGGCCCCGGTGACAGTCAGCGCGGTCATTTGCCGAATGTTATATTGGCCGATTTTCACGGCCAGCGCCTGTGGCTTGAGCCGGTCACCATGGCACTTTTCGCATGGTTGTTCACTGAGATATTCATGCAGGCGATTTTTTACAAATTCGCTTTCAGTGTTTTCCCAGCGGCGTTGCAGATTCGGTAATACGCCTTCGAATTCCGCACCATAGGTTTTTTTATCCCTGGCGGTGGTGCCGTGGATTAGAATCTGGCGGACTTTTACGGGGATATCCTCAAACGGCGT
Organism: Planctomycetota bacterium; assembly: GCA_023489375.1. Taxonomy (GTDB): domain Bacteria; phylum Planctomycetota; class Phycisphaerae; order WQYP01; family WQYP01; genus JAMDCX01. The sequence goes on along the minus strand of JAMDCX010000026.1, from coordinate 19,771 downwards.
AGAGCCGTTTACCCTAAACGTTTCACAAAATCGCCGCAGCAGATGATTATAATAAATATTCATTCGCTTGCCGTTACGGTGAAATGGTTCAATGGCCCCATCCAGCAAACCGACGGTTTTATCAGGGACCAGAAGCTCCTGGTCAAATTCCAGAATGGTTCCCAGCCCATCACATTGGTCGCACGCACCATAGGGGCTGTTAAACGAGAACAACCGTGGCGAAAGCTCCTCCAGCGAGCTTTCCGGATGATTGGGGCAGGCATACCGCGAAGAATAGACCTGATCTACCCATTGGCCCGCTTCTTCCCGGGCAATAACCGCCAAACCATCGGCGAGCTTCAGGGCCAGCTCCAGGGAATCTGCCAAACGGATGCGAATTTCCGGCTTGAGTACCAGGCGATCGACAACCGCCTCCACCGTGTGCTTAAGATTTTTATCCAGAGGTGGAACCGCTTTTATTTCCAGCACCTGTCCGTCCACACGGGCGCGGACAAAACCCTGCCGCGTCATGGCCGCCAGAGCTTCCTGTTGGGTCCCCTTTTGGCCCCGCACCAGCGGCGCCATAATCATGATGCGCCGGCCTTCCGGCCATTGCATTATATGCTCCACAATTTGCGAGGCTGATTGAGCGGCAATGCTATGACCGCATATCCAGCAATGCGGCCGGCCCACACGCGCAAACAACACCCGCAGATAATCATAAATTTCTGTAGTAGTAGCTACAGTAGAACGCGGATTGCTTCCACCACCCCGCTGCTCAATAGCGATGGTAGGCGGGAGACCTTCTATTTCATCGCAATCCGGTTTTTGCATCTGCTGCAGAAACTGCCGCGCGTAGGCCGAAAGCGATTCCACATATTTCCGTTGCCCCTCGGCAAAAATGGTATCAAAAGCCAGAGAGCTTTTACCTGATCCGGAAAGCCCCGTGATAACCACCAGTTTATCACGGGGAATTTCCAGACTGATATTCTTGAGATTATGCTCCCTGGCCCCCGCAAATACGAATACTTTTCAAGGACATTGTTTTCTCCGGCCTGCCAATACACACATCGGCGCGAACGGTAATTTTTAATTATACTTCATTAACCGATAAGTTTCCAAACGCTGAACAGTTGTGCATGGCTTGGGTGCGGCCAAAAATTGTGGCATTCAAATAGAGGCCTGTCTTAATAGCATCCATTGACTATGCTGTATCAATGGATCTTTACGGGGGCAACGGCGGGCGAGACGTCCGGCGATCTTAGTATATTCTCGCTTATACTAACTCGTGGCGGCTGATAGGCTTTTGCAATAAATAGCCGCACTCTACGGCCTTGAGGTGCGACCATATTTTGTCGCGGGTGCGAGATTTCCATAGTTAAGGAATAGGATCGAAACAACTTCCCGATAGGCATTACCATGGAATACTCCACCACCTGCATAGCCGGTGGCTATATGACGGCTGGTGCTCCGGAATCCGCGCACCAGCCGGCGTAACGATTATTTGGAAGTTATTAGGCTTCAGTTCTTAACGAGCGGCTATAATGCAACTTAGCGGTACGGGGCTACGACAATGATGGAGGAATAAAGAATTACCACATAATATGCCGCACCTGCCTCTTGGAACATCCGCTGTAAAACAGTGCCATTCCAAGCAATTCGCAGTTTGATGGCGGAATCCTTCACGTTCCATGCAGATTTAATCCGGGCAGAGATGCTCCACACCATCGGTTTGACCGCAGCGAAAGCTGCAGTATGAGGGAAGTGCGCTAGCGGGCGTAATTTCCGGTTCTTCATCTAGAGGAACGGTGAAGGATTCAATTTGGGCATAATGGCCCAGATTATCCAATACCGCCAAAGGAATTTGTTGATCTTCATTACTATAAATTTCCACTGGCCATGGTGTAAAAATCCGGCCATCCATTTCCGGCGACACCGGTTTTGCGGTAGCTATAAGACTACGGGAATCAGGTAAAACAGCAATAAATTCAGCCCCGTTGGGGACTTGTTCCAACACAGCTTGACATTGCCAGATGTAACCTTCCACCAGCCACTGGCGTGTGAGTATGGGCACAGACGAAACGTACCGGCTGGTGCGCATCAACCATCCTTACAATTCCGCGGCGATTAAATCCTGATACGTTTCACGTCGACGAATGATACGCCAGGAATTTCCATTCACCAGTACTTCGGCGGCACGGGGGCGGGCGTTGTATTGGCTGCTCATTGAGAACCCATACGCACCGGCGGAAAATACTGCCAGCAAATCGCCGCGTTTCGTCGGCGGTAAATACCGGTTCCGGGCCAAGTAATCTCCACTTTCACATATTGGCCCGACCACATCGACCTTTTTATCCCCAGGCGTCCGTAGCGTACTGAGACGATTTTCCGGCGCGGCAGCAGCACCAATTTCCACCGGCCAGATAAAGTGATAGCTTTCATAGAGTGTCGGACGGATTAAATCATTCATGGCGGCATCAACAATTGTGAAGGTCTTGCCGCCACCTTGTTTGGTGTATTGTACCCGCGTGACTAGAATGCCGGCGTTGCAGGAAATAGAGCGTCCCGGTTCCAGAATAATACGAATAGGACGCTCCTCTAACAGCGGGTTTATCGCGGAAGCATAATCAGCAGCGGAAGGGGCTTCGTTACCTTCATAAAAAGCGGCGAAACCCACCCCCTATATCCAATGTATCCATAGCAAGGCCCCGCTGAGCAAGGCGATCCATAAGCGACAGGACTTTGCTTATCGCATCAACATACGGGGCCGTTGATTTAATAGGTGATCCAATATGGATATGCAATCCGGTCAGACGGGCATGGCCGGCAGCGGAGGCACGCAGGCACAAGTCTTCCGTCTGGTCGAGATCCACACCGAATTTTGTCTCTTTTTTGCCGGTGAGTGTCTTTTGATGCGTGCCGGCACTGGTCACATCCGGATTCACCCGCAGGGCCCCGCGGGGGGTGAGGTTTTTAAGACCCGCCAGGCGATCCAGATTCCAGAATTCTTCTTCACTTTCAATATTAAACCAGCCAATACCGGCATCTAAGGCCTCATTGATTTCCTGATCTGTCTTACCAACACCGGCAAAGACAATTTTTTTGACATCGGCTCCAGCCTTGAGAGCGCGAAAGAGTTCGCCGCCGGATACAACATCAAAGCCGCTCCCCCGCTGCCGCAGGCTTTCAAGAATGGAGATATTGCCACAGGACTTGATGGAATAACAGATCAGCGGCCGCAGCGGCGCGAACGCTGCGTCGATACGGTCAAAATGTGTCAGTAATGTGGTTTGACTGTAAATATACACTGGCGTACCAGTCTGATTGATGATATCTCGAACCGGTACATTTTCACAATACAACTGCCCATGGTGATATTGAAAATTATCCATTTTTATTCCAAGTTGACGACCGGCCATCATCCCGGCACCACGGTTATATAAAATTTTGCAGAAAAGCGAAGGCCTCTTCCGCCGCCGCCTGCGCGGTCGTTTCATACGGATAGAGTTCCACCGTGGCCCAGCCCTTATAGTCCACCCGCCTGAACGCGTTAAAAATGGCGGTCCAATCCATCGCTCCGCGGCCTGGAATCAGATGCTGATGCACCCGGCTATGGGCAATATCCTCCAGATGCACATGTCCGACCCATGCGGAGCAGTTTACAAATGACTCCGCGGGGTCTTCACCCACACAGTACAGATGCCCCAGATCACAATTCATACGTAAATTTGGATGATTCACGCGCCGCAAAAATTCCACGCATTCCGTGGTGCTCTGGAGCATCAGTCCCGGTTCGGGTTCCACCAGTAATATGATGTTGTATTGCTGAGCCAGAGGCAATACCCGCATCAACCCCTCTTGATACAATTCCAGGGCCTCCGCGCGTAACATTCCATCCAGAGGTCCCCCCGGTTCCAATGAAATGGTCTTGGCACCCAAGGCCGCCGCCATACGTATACAGTTGTCGGTATGGCGAATACGCTTTTCGCGCAGCGCCGGGTCTTTTTCAATCCAGGATGGATGCAGCGTATCGCCGATGGCAAAAAAGGTAAAAGCGTTGACATTGGAAATGCGCATTTTCAGCGAATCCAATTGCCGGCGCAATTCCACAATTCGCGCGTCGGACATGTGCGGCGGGTAAGCATGGGGAACATCCGCCATAATCTCCACGCCGCCATAACCGGAGGCCGCAATCACGGCGACGGCTTCTTCCAGCGAAGTTTTTTTGAAAGCGTTGGTGGAAAAAGCCAGTTTCATGTTATTCCGCGATTTCAACACCCATAGAACGCGCCGAACCAGTCAGAATCTTTTCCGCGGCTTCCAAACTGGGAGCGTTGAGGTCCGGCAATTTTTCCTGTGCTAATTTCCGCAATTGCGCTTTGGTAAGCTTGCCGACTTTATTCTTATTCGGTTCGCCACTGCCTTTTTCCAGCCCCAGCGCGTCCTTAATCATCACCGAAGCGGGCGGAGTTTTAATGACGAAATCAAAAGACCGGTCACTATATACCGTGACTTCAACGCCCACCACCTTGCCTTTCAGCGCGGCGGTGGCCGCATTAAATCGCTGTATGAACTGACCGGGGTTTACGCCGTTGGCACCCAATACCGGCCCAATCGGAGGGGCTGGTGTGGCGGTGCCGCCGGGAGCCTGCATTTTAAACTTTTTAGAAATTTCCTTAACTTTGGCCATAATTTGAACCTCAATAATCTTATTCTATACTCAATGCCTGATCACGTACTAATACTACTCAAAGATCCCAATTCGTCCTCTGAACCACTCTTACGTTACGCCGCCCGTCATCCCGCATCCAGGATTGCTGGATCGGCATCTGACCATCAGGGGCCGTTGGTTTGTGCCCAATTCTACGAACCGCCAACACCAGCAACGATAACATTCCTAATACCAGCACCACCCCAATTACCACTACGGTCAGCAGTAAGCCCACCATCACCAGCGGCACGAGAACCACGATACCGGCTAAAATCAGGAACCATTTTCCCAACGTGGTTCGGGGGATCAACCGGTGTGGCGTCCTTACGGTATTATCGGTTAGTAACTTCATTGTGACCCGAATGTTATCGTTCTCCTGATGTCATACAGACCCGCGGGTTTTAATTCCACAAGTCTCTATATTATAGCCATGAAACAGCCTGAAGCCCGGCTGTGGAAACGATCACCCCGATCCGGGTTATTGCATCTTCTCCAATTGCCAATATTCCAACTCCAATGGGGTAGCGCGGCCAAAAATGGTCACAATAACCCGCACCATACCTTTGTCCGGAAAAATTTCGTCCACCACACCTTCAAAATTCTCAAACGGACCTTCCCGCACTTTAACGGCATCACCCTTCAGGAACTCAACTTTGACCTCCGGCCCAGCCTCCAGCTTCTCCGCATCGGCGAGAAGTTTCTCAACTTCTTTGGCCGTCATACATTCCGGCTTGTTTTTATGACCTATAAAATCACCAGCTCCCACGGTTTCTTTGAACACATACCAAGCCCGCTCGGGAATGGTACCATCATGGTTTAAGTCCATTTCCACAAAAACGTAACCGGGGTAGGTCTTACTTTCCGCAACTTTCTGCATTCCCGCTTTCACTTTTTTCACACGTTCGCGCGGAACCAGAAGGCGCCCGATGATATCGGTGAGATTCTCCGCCTTTACTTTGCGTTCCAGCGCGTCGCGCACCTGGTCTTCCTTATTGGAAGCGACCTTAAGTACACACCAATGCTTGGTAGAAGATTCGGTCACTTGATGCTCCGTTACCTGTTGAGTGTTCATTTTGCCATTCATACTTCCGGCATATCACCGCCGGCGTTTCCTGATCCATGCGGAAATTTCCGCGTTACCGAATAACATGAATCGTGCGGAATAACCACACGAAAAATGTATCCACCAGCCACAACATGAATGCCAGCCCCAAAGTGGACAAAACCACCAGCCGCGTGGCGCGAATGACACCTTGCCGGGTCGGCCAAACCACTTTCCGCATTTCACTTTCCGTCAGGATCATAAAATCGGCCAGATTCGGACGATTGACCACATAAAAGCATATCAACCCGCCTAAGGATCCCACCAGTACCACCATGATCATTTTGGAATAGGCCGGTGCCAATGGCATAAAGGTATTCTTGATCCATAGAATTCCCAAAGCGATCAGGAGTCCCAATCCAATGGCCGTTCCCAGTCGCACCCATTTACCCTGTCCCTTTTTGTAGATGTTGAAGAATGACAAACTGTACTCCAGAATCCTATTTTAGTTGCGATGATTTGCGGTTTGGCAAAGTCCAACCGGGAACATTTCGGTCCAATCCAAATCCGCACATACCCATTAGCCAACACGGCAGGCAGGAGTTGAACCTGCAACCCCCGGTTTTGGAGACCGGTGCTCTGCCAATTGAGCTACTGCCGTAAATATTTTCGCCAGCACTCTATGTATCGCCGCGACATCATTTACCTTTCTTTATCTTATGATCCGTATGTTTCCGCAACCGGGGAGAGAATTTGGAGAATACTTTCTTCACATCCATCTCCTTGGGGTTGATGCTGATACGGTAGTTGAGGTCTTTGGTCTCACTACACTGTAACCATGCCCATTCACGCACCATTTCCGCGACTCCAATTCCATAATAAACTTAAAACCAACTTTGTTTCGCCTCGGCCTATTCCGTCTGAAAAACTCCAAAATCGGGTTTTATACCCCATTTTGATTCCAGCTTATATTATAGAAACTTTCCAACGGTCTGGAAACAATCAAATAAGCTTCAGTCATTGACAGAGCCACGCGGACAAGGAAATCCCCGCCCGCGTGGCCCATGTTTTTCTTTAACATTCGTCTACACGAACTAATCAGGCGATAACCTTGGTGACCACACCAGCGCCAACCGTCCGGCCACCTTCACGAATGGCAAAACGCACACCCTGTTCCATAGCAATCGGGCACTCGCCAAGGTCCACAGTGATCTTTACATTATCGCCTGGCATGACCATTTCCGTGCCGGCGGGAAGGTCCAGAGACCCGGTCACATCGGTAGTCCGGAAATAGAACTGCGGCCGATAGCCTTTGAAGAATGCGGTATGGCGGCCACCCTCTTCCTTGGTAAGCACGTAAATTTCCGCTTCAAACTTAGTATGCGGGGTAATAGACCCCGGTTTGGCAATTACCTGGCCGCGCTCCAATTGTTCTTTTTCCACGCCACGCAGCAGCAAACCGACATTATCTCCGGGAATGGCCTGATCCAGCACCTTCTGGAACATTTCCACACCGGTTACGACCGACTTCATCGGATCTTTATGCAGACCTACGATTTCTACATCATCGCCGACTTTAATCGTTCCACGTTCCACACGGCCCGTACCTACCGTACCGCGACCCTTGATGGAAAACACATCTTCCACCGGCATGAGGAAGGGCTTATCCGTTTCCCGCACAGGCTCGGGAATATAGCTGTCCAGGGCCTCCACCAGTTTCATAATAGGTTCGATAGCTTTGGCATCAGTCGGATTCTTAAGCGCTGCGGACGCCGAACCGCGTATAATCGGCACTTCATCGCCGGGGAATTTATACTTAGTGAGCAACTCCCGGATTTCCAGTTCCACGAGTTCCAGCAATTCCGGATCATCCACCAGGTCTATTTTGTTAAGGAATACCACGATGCGCGGAACGTTAACCTGTCGCGCCAGCAATACGTGTTCCCGCGTCTGGGGCATCGGACCATCAGCGGCGGAAACCACGAGAATGGCGCCGTCCATCTGTGCGGCACCGGTAATCATGTTCTTTACGAAGTCAGCGTGACCGGGGCAGTCAATGTGCGCGTAATGACGTTTATCCGACTCATATTCAACATGTGATACGGCAATAGTCACAATTTTGCTGGGATCGCGCCGGCCCTGTTTCTCGGAGGCCTTCGCCACCGAATCATAGGAAATGGCCTGAGCCAAGCCCTTGGCGGCCAATACCGTCGTTAACGCCGCGGTCAGTGTGGTTTTACCATGGTCAATGTGACCGATGGTTCCGACATTTACGTGTGGTTTCTTACGTTCAAATACGCCCTTGGCCATGTATGAGTACCTCCTATGGTAAAAGAATCCAATAACAAACTAACATTACCGTGGAAACCAAATACCACGATCATAATTCCAGTTCGGGAGCGGGATCGAATTCATTTTCCAATACCAAATCCACCGCATCCAAAGCGCCATTCCACACATAGTCACCAGCTGTACAGGTGGTGAAATATGCGATTACAGCACCAATCGGGATTTATTTCAGTCCCGTTCCTCAGGCCGACCATCTCATTGGTTTCGCATGATAACAGCGAAACCTGAAAATCCCGAAAAGTTGTGCCGCGCTTAAACCTGCGACACTTTTTCCGGTTTTCTTTTCGCCCTGCCTTGCCGACCCAACTAAAGCTACTGATGGGACTTGAACCCATGACCTCGTCCTTACCAAGGACGCGCTCTACCAACTGAGCTACAGCAGCGTGCGGCCATTGCGTTCGTCTCATCGGTTCGGCACACCGGCACTGCGTAATGATTCGCACATCGAATCAACCAGCCGCGTAGCCGCCTGTCGGATTTAACATCAGCAACCCGACTAAGGCTGGATAGTGTAACGGCATTTTCATTTCCCTGCAACCCACCACACTATCATATCCGACAACGGCATTCCTTCATCCCAAAATGCCAGTATTTTCCTCCCAGCCAGGTTGGGCTACGGGGTTCGAACCCGCGACCCCGAGGACCACAACCTCGTGCTCTACCAACTGAGCTAAGCCCAACGAGTTTGAGTATTTAGTTTACGGATTTTCCATCTCAACGTCAACGGCAGGTCTTGCTACGATATTGAGATGGAGACGTTTTTTAATTGCAATCTCCGGAAGTCGGCAAGCATGGCTGATCATGCGATTCACAGCCACTATGTTTCACCGTCTGGCTACGCACCAACATCTCCTCCTCCGCCAGGCAGGTTTTGGAGGCCGATCTTATTATTGGTTCAACAGCAACATCAGTGTTATTTCCTGATAATATTCCGGTAAGTATTACCACAATGAATCATAGCAACAGCAAGGTTTTACCCGCCGATGATATTGGATTGATCGTGCTCTACCGAGTATTCAGTATGAGCGGCGCCGGAGGAATCCGGGGCGGTGGTGGCATTGGCTCCAGTGCCTAGCTTGGTGGGACGCTGAATTTTCTTCTTGCCATTGAGATACGCATCCATCTGCCGCAGCGCCTGCTTGATGCGCAATTCATTTTCCACCATGGCAATACGTACAAAGCCTTCGCCGTTGTCACCAAAACCGCGTCCTGGGGCCACAGCCACATCAGCTTCGTCGAGCAGCCGCAGCGAAAAATCAATAGTCCCCTGCCCCGCCAGATGCTTATCCGATACTCTGGCCCACACAAACATGCTGGCACGGGGAGATTCCACTTCCCAGCCGATTTTCCGCAGCCCCGAGATCAGCACATCACGGCGTTTCTGATATATTTCCGCCTGCCGCCGGACAAAGTCATCGCCGTTGCGCAGGGCCAGAATGCCGGCAATTTGAATCGGTGCGAAGTGACCGTAGTCGTAATAACCTTTGATGGTGGACAAGGCCCGCACCATCTCACTGTTGCCGCAACAGAACCCCACACGCCATCCTGCCATATTATAGGGTTTGCTCATGGTGGAGAATTCCACGCCGACATCCTTGCCGCCGGGAATGGCCAAAAAGGAAGGAGCCTGATAACCATCAAAGCAGGTTTCCCCATACGCAAAATCGCTGATGACCAGCACCCCATATTTTTTGGCCAGTGCGACCGTCTGCTGATAAAATAAAGGATCTACGGTCATGGCGGAGGGGTTGTGCGGAAAATTAAGAATCAAAAGTTTTGGCCGCGGAAAAAGATTTTTTAGAACATGTTCGATACGCTGCAAAAAAGCCTCATCATTGCCCAGCGGAACACTGATGACATTACCGCCGGCCAGTGCCACGGCATAGACATGAATCGGATACGCCGGATCCCCCACCACCACGGTATCCCCGGCCCCCAGCAGGGCCAGCATCAGATGGGAAAAACCTTCTTTGGAGCCAATAGTGGCGACGATTTCGGTTTCCGGATCAAGGTCCACACCATAGCGACGCTTATACTTTCGCGCCACTTCGCGGCGCAGGTTATACAGCCCTATACTGACGGAGTAACGATGATTGCGCGGGTCATGCGCCGCCTCGGAGAGCTTATCTATGACAAAATCCGGAGACGGATCTATAGGATTACCCATGCCCAGGTCGATGACATCATGCCCCGCGTGTCGCTTGGCCGCTTTCAACGCATTGATGCGGGAAAACAGATAAGGCGGCAAACGCTTGATGCGTGCGGAGACTTCAATCGTAAAAGGCTTGTCATTTCCGCCGGCCATAATCCGGCTCCTCTTATATTAAACAGTCTGAAATAAAATGAACCCTGCGGAATCAATTTCTTCAGACGTTTTATACATTACTGCCAATTTAACCATCGTGACCACATTTTGCCCTAAGCCGTAATCTGGACACCACGGCTATTCCGCCGCGTGCCAAGCTCGGTAATTTACTTGCCGCCGTTGCCGGCCTTTGGATTGGGCGCGGTAGCAGCCGCTTTTTGCTGCGCTTTTTGCTCATTCCGCAGCAGTCTGGCCTGTTCGGCATACGCTTCGCGCAAAGCCGTAAATTCCTGCTTCAAAAGCGGATTGTCAATGGTGATCTTGGATTGCGCAACCAGCCGGTTTAATTCAACCTGCCCCCATTGTAATTCCATGGCATTGAGTAAATCCGCTTTCAAACCGGCTTTCACCTTGGACAAAGGCACTTTGACCGCGGGTATTTTTTTTACCAGCCACAGCAGGTGCAGATAACCATTCATGGGGACGGCGGCGGAAAGTTCATTGGGTTTCAGTTCCACGGCCGTATCCAATAAGATCCGTGGATAAGCCTTGTCCTCCAGGGGAATAATCTCCAACCCGCCGTTGGCGGCATTTTGCGCATTGATGCTGTGCTGCTGCGCCACCAGCGCCGGGTTTTCATGTTTATCCATAATCAGATGGCGCACCGTGGCGGCGGCATCAAAGTTTGCAACCACAATATCACGTACTTCCACCTTGGGTCCGAAATTAACTTTATAAGCCTGTTTCACATCGGCCGGTGTAACGTGCACATGCCCTTTAGCCAGCGCCAGCATATACGTGGTACGCGCCAGAGCCATACGGAAATCCGCCAGCGATTGCCCTTTGCGTGCCAATAATTTTTCCAATACCGCAAGGCGTTGCTTGGACGGAACATGCTGGGCCGCCAATTGATTCAACACCCCTTGCTCGGCGGCATCAATTTGCGCCTTTCCAACATGTAAACCGGCCTTTTGGCAGGCTTGTTTGAGCACCGTGAGTTGAATCCATTTTTCCAGCAGCCCGACGCCGTTGATCCGTAACAGCGAATTAAGAAAGTGCGCTTTACTAAGCGCTACGCCGTTGACCGTGGCAATGGAAGGATTTCCCGTCGCCGGCGTTCGCGGCATGAGTATATTCTGGTCCAACACGGGGACCGGCTTAACGGCGGTACCTACGGTGGTCTTGGGAAGGGTCACCGCCGCCGAGGCCATGCCAACATCCAAGCACCCCAAAACTGTAAGAGCCAACATGGCCCCCAAAGCGATTTTTCCTGAGCTGTATTTCCACGTCACGCGAAACTCCTATATATAAAATCGTCACATACCATTAAACAATTGTTTAATAATACCGGAAGACAGGAGTTTATGCTACTGCGTTATTGGTTATGGCCGCAAGTTTCTCCAGGGTTTGCAGGGCGCGGCCGGAATCAATAGCGTTACGGGCCAATTTTACACCATCGCGCAGGGACTCGACCTTGCCGCCCACCCATAATGCGGCGGCGGTATTCAACAGCACCATATCTCGCGCCGGCCCGACTCGACCGGATAAAATTTCCCGTATCTTGTGCGCTGAATCTTCGGCAGAAGCGATGCGCAAGTCCTCGGCAGCGGATATCGGCAGACCGACGTCTTTGGAGGAAAGTTCCATGGTTTTAATTTCCTGACCATCAAACAAGGCTACACGTGTAGGGCCGCCGATGGATAACTCGCATAATAATCCCTCTTCCGGATCTGTACCACAAACTACCATGGCGCGCACGGCGCCCAGCCGCACCAGCACTTCCAACATAGGCCCCACCAGGCTTAAGCGTGGCACGCCGACGAGCTGCCGCCGGGCTCCGGCGGGATTGGTTAACGGCCCCATAAGATTGAAAATTGTCGCGAACCCAAGACTTTTACGTATTTCAGCGACATGCCGCATGGCGGGATGATGACGCGGCGCAAAGCAAAAACATACGCCTATTTCCCGTACACACCGCGCCTGCACCTCCGGGGTAACGTCCACGCGTACACCCAATCGGGACAACACATCAGAACTTCCGCTGCGACTGGTCACCGCACTATTACCATGTTTGGCTACAGGAATGTCACAGGCCGCGGCTACAAGTGCGGCTGTGGTGGAAACATTAAACAGACGAGACCCCGTTCCCCCGGTACCACACGTATCAATGACATTTTCCGGCGCCAGAACCGGGACTACAAACTGGCGCATGGCTGATGCCGCACCCGCAAGCTCGTCAACGGTGGGATCGCGTCCAGCCATAATTGCCAGTAAAGCGCCGACCTGGGCTGGCGGCACGGTACCGGACATCATGGCCTCAAAGGCGGATCGCGTCTGGTTCTGCGTCAGCGGTTGTCCTTTGATCAGCAGACGGAGAATATCTTTCATGCTTGATCCCAAATCCGATGATTCACGCATCATGATGACACGACTTGAGCCCCATCGCCGGCCGTGGTGGAAAACATGGTGGCTTCCAGCGCAAAGCGTTGGGGATACTTTTGCGCTATGACGGCGGTAAGTTCTTTTATGGCATGGCTCTGGATCATGGCCACCATGGAACCGCCGAAGCCGCCACCGGTCATGCGCGCTCCATAGACGCCCTGGACCGTATCCGCAATTTCCACCAGAAAGTCCAGCTCCGGACAGCTTACACCATAATCATCGCGCAGGCTTTCATGCGACGCATACATCAGTTTCCCGCAGGCAGACCAATTTCCGCTGGCCATAGCCTCGGCAAATTGAAGCGTGCGGGTATTTTCTGAAATCACATGTCGTGCACGGCGAAAAACTGTCGGATCCATATCCATGCGGCAGGTTTTCAGCATGGACAAGTCCGCATCCCGCAATGCTTTAACGGCGGGAAACTTTTTCCGCAGTATTGCCACGGCCCGTTCACATTGATTCCGCCGCGCCTGATATTCTCCCTCCACCAGTTTATGTTTAACGTTGGAATTGGCGATAAATATCCGCATATCGGCATCTTCCATTGAAATCTGCCGCTGTGACAAATCGCGGCAATCCAGCAACATGGCATGATCTTTCTCTCCCAGAGCGGAGATAAACTGGTCCATGATGCCACAGGGCATTGAGGCATAGTTATGTTCCGCCCATTGGGCCGCCAAGGCCAGTTCAATCTTATCCAACGTTTTGCCGTTGGCGGTCAGAAAAGCCAATCCAGTTGCAACTTCAAATGATGCGCTGGAGGAAAGGCCGCCACCTATCGGTACAGTGCTGGAAACCATGGCATCTATGCCATTTTTTACCAATCCACGCTGACGCAAGGCTTCGGCGACCCCCTTGGCATACAGCGACCATTGGGGTGAATCTTTGGCGACCGGACCGGCTATGGAAAATTCTGTTAGTTCATTTTGCGTGGTGCTGAAAATCCGGACTTGGGTATCGGTACGAGCCTTGGCTAAAATTGTGGTGTAACGATCAATGGCGATGGGAAAAACAAAACCATCATTATAATCGGTGTGTTCACCAATCAGGTTTACCCGTCCAGGGGCGCGCGTAAGGATGAATGCCCCATCTGTATTTCCAAAGCGCCGGACAAATTCCTGTTTTGTTTGCTGATCCACACGTCGACTCCAAAATCCATTCCTGCGCCAATAAAAGTCAGGGGCGCTAACAGCGGCCACAAGGCTGGTATCGTAAGAGCATACGCATGGAAAATCAATAAAAAATGGAAAATGGTTCATCCGACTAATTCGTAGGTGGTCTTATGGATCGCGTAGATTTTGAGTTTGAAGAATTCCTGATCTCGGAAGCCCTATGCTTGGCGTTGCATTCTCCGAATCTTGTTGTTCGTGCCCTCCAGGGCCGCAGTGGTCAAGCGGCTATCATATTGAGATATACTGATAGCCGTGCAGGCCCAGGCGTGGTATAATAGATTTGTGTACATGGTTCGTTCTCTTTCTGAAGATTTCTAAATCCAGTTAAGAAAATTGGTAACCGTTCACGGGCAGTAACTGTGCTTGGATCTAAATGGCAGATGTAAAGTATAGTCTATCCGGGTAGTTTTTGCCAGCCCCTCATGGGGGCTGGCAAAAGCCGCGTCCGCTGCTTGGATAGTGGCTAAGACATCCCCTTGTTTTCACCCGCTTGACTTTGCCAGAAGAGTGTACAGGCAGCAACAGCACAATTACTGCTGTTGCCTCCCTCCTCGAACTGAACAGGCGGATTTTCCGCATTCGGCTTTCTCGGTACCTCTCTTTGGGGGGCAACAGCGGGCGAGACGCCCGCGATCCCAGAAAACATCTTTAGGCGGATGTGGGGAGAGCTGTTACTAAAATTTATGGCTGCACCCAGCCATACCTTAACTTCTTCCTTCAAGCCCGTGAACGGTTACAAAAAATCCGATATCCACTTTTTTGGCCAAGCCAATTACATTTCAGCCGGATGGGCCGTTTTTTTTGAGCTTTTTACAGGATAATATTCCACCTAATAATTCAAGTACTGGTAAAGTTTATATAATTTATGACCATGATTTCTGGGCTATTTATAATAAAAGCATTTATTCCTGGTAAAATATAGAAAATTCTTGTTTTTTCTCTTGCATCTTGTGGCCAAGCGATATATAATCAGGTTATGAAAGGCAATATCCATCACCACGTTGGTGTGTGGATCCGGAACCCGCCCGGTTTGGCGGGGCATTCAAGGAAGCTCCCAAAAGGAACTCCTGAAAAAAAAGGAGATTTGGCATGAATACCAAATCCGGTATCGTCACATCCGCCGCAGATGGTTGCGGCAAACCGTCGTCCATTCGGTCAATGGATCATTTACCGAGCCGCGACCATAAGGGAGCGGAGTATAAGGAGTCATTTATGTTTTCCAATCGTTCGTCAGTTTCACATGGATCAGCCTTGGTCATAGCGGCGTTCGCGGCTGCGGCGTGCATTGGCCTGGCCGGTACGGCTTCGGCCACGGTTATCTATCAGGACAATTTTTCCGGCAGTTCAAGTACCCCGCTTGCCGGCCAAGCCCCTACCATTGACAACGGCCCCAGCGCCACTTGGAGCAATCAGTACAGTTGGGATAACAACGTGGGTAATTTTTGGATGGAGAATGGTGCCGTTAACGTCAGCGGAAGCGGGGATTACTCCGCAGTCGACGCCCTCGACTTTGCACCGGCTAATAACCGTATCTACACCCTTTCCGCAAACTTAGATCCGACGAGCGGGGTGGGATTCTTGGCCTTGGGTTTTACGAACGGGGATGGTACCAGTAGGCCTTTTTTTAATACTACCGGTCCTTGGATATTATCTTACCTTCCATCCGGCGTTCAAGGGTGGGCCGGGCCGGGCGACAGCAACTCGGTTTTTAATGATGGCAGTAGTACACTTAAGGAGTCCTCGCAAATTGTACTGAACACAATCGGCAGCGACTGGACGGTGCAATGGTCGTATAACGGAAATGCCTTGGGAAGTTATGTCTATACTGGAACATCGGGCAGCAACCCGAACCCGACAGGGATAACGCAGGTCGCCATAGGTGCCTTTGCTGCCAGCGGCACCATCGGTAGTTTTTCACTCACGGTCAGCGCTGTACCGGAACCGGCCACGCTGGGCCTGTTCGCCGTCGGTGGCTTGGCGCTGGTGCTCATTGGTCGGAAACGGGTAACCGGGCGCAGAGTATAGTACGACGTTGGCGGTGGGAGCAATCTCGGATGTTCCGAAATGCTTTCGCCGCTTTTATGCCGTGTTGTATTACGGCATGAATAAATTTTCTTGGCTGGGCGTTATGCCCAAAATTTGGAGAATCATTATGAGTACCAATCGTTTTTCCCAAATGGGTCGTAAATCCCTACACGGTTTCACCCTCATCGAATTACTGGTGGTCATCAGCATTATCGCGCTATTGATCGCGCTGCTGTTGCCGGCGTTGGCCAGAGCACGGCAATTGGCGGTGCGAATACAGGGCGCTTCGAATATGCAACAAATTGGCATTGCCCTGCATGAATACGCGAATGAATATCGTGGGCAATATCCATTGGCTAATTTAGCCAATTACAACTTCGACGATGCAAATATGTGGGGGTGGAATAACGAGGATTTCAAACCCTTAGCGGGGTTATCTGCGCTCTTTGTGGATTCGTATGGGGTTCCAGGGATAAACCAGCCCCTCATCAATCCGCGATCCGGTATGCTACCGGATACCTATTCCGGGATCAGTCTATTGTATTGCCCAGATACCAATACAGGATTTACCGAGACACCTCTCCAAGGAAGTTCAAATTCTTGGATATGGAATCAACAAGAACATTGCATAGCGTTTGGCGTTAACAGCGGCCTAAGCTACTGGGCTGATTACGGGTTGGACTATAGCCCAGCCTATGATCTAGCCGCAATAACCTTCGAGGAACTGGGAGATGGTGGATGGGTGCCTGGGATGATCACGGATATGCAGAACCCATACGGGGGAGGATCCTACGGGCGATTCAACTTTGATCCCCTGCACCAGCCAGCCTTGAACCCTCAATCCGGCAGCGGGACGCTTCTGGTAACGGACAATGCGCTGTTTACCAACCAGACCGGATCGCAGGGATTGCTTCAAAACGTCTTTGGGGACGCTGACGTTTCTGCTTCCAATTATGCCGATGAAGGGTCGGGCGATGCCCTTCCCGCTGGGGAGCACGAAATGTACAACGATGGCTCGGTAACATGGGTGCCGATGTCCAGCATCAAGGTGCGGTTCAGTGAATGGGATACTGCATTCTTTGGCTGGTAGCTGTGGCGGAACTGACTCTGGCGATTTCGCTTTAGCAAGAAACTTGTCAAATGGATGAGGTTCCGGGTACCCCATCATTTTTTTTGATTTTTGTGGCGTTTGGACCGTGAATGGTTACAAATATTCAAACACCGCATTTTTTGAAAGGCATTCAAATCCACATGAGTTACGCGCTATTTCACTTTGTTCAAAAATATCTTGTGCAAGAAATGCAAGATGTTTCCGGTAAGAGAATAAAGAGGTGTCCTATGGTGTGCCGATGCACCCCGGAAGTCGGGGGTAAATCTATTGGAATACCGGCATATTTGGGCCGTTTCATAGCCACCCTGCTTATTATTGCAACAGTGGGTGGACTCGGCCGCCCGGGACCCGCTTGGGCTAGGGGTGACAGCACGCACCGGCTCGTTGAAAAGAGGCGTTCCCTCGTCTTTAACTTGGACCAATGCTTCTCAAATGGGCCCATCTATTCCGGAGACTGGCTTGGGTTACAGCGGATGATTTCCTCGTTGAAAGCGTTTCAGTCGCGATATAAAGTTTATGCCCTTGTTTCCGGAATGTTACCCCCTGAAAAATTGGATCATGCCCTCGATATGTTCGCGCGAAATGGAATTCCATTTATTTTAGATGTCTGGGGGTCAGATGTGGAGACCATCTACCGGCCTTGGATGCGCCACGTCAAGCCATACGACGTGGCCCATGGCAGAGCCCTTTCGATTGCACAATTGCGGAAATACAAAGCAAAATACCCGAAAGCTTTTGCCGGGATATGTATATTCGAAGTATTTGGCCAAAATTACGTGGATGGTAAGTATATGCCGGCACATCGTGGAGATCCTACATGGCCGTACCGCAAGCGGATGCCCACTGACGGCTTCTTTCATAAAAGGTATTTACGGCAATATGTTCGGTTCGTGCACGAAAATGGCATGTTTGCCATTTTTTGCGACTGGTGTTGGTTGGGATTAGTTCCTTACAGGGGGCCTATTCTGCGTCGTTTGCGAGAAAATGAGCACGACCTGCTTAGAGTAATTGATGAATACCCGGACACGGTTATCGTTATGTTCGATAATAACGCGCCTATCAAGAGGACTGGTTGGATGTCGTCCTTTTCCCGGTTTCGCAAGGCCAAAATCAGGGGGCTTGCTCTGTCAGATCAAGCGTGGATAGCGCCCAACCCAATGACAGCCTCCCCACGCAGGCTTGGCTTATGGGCGCGAAGTGCATTTGCCGGAGGATGCATACTCGTCGAAACCGAACCATATTGGTACTGGTGGCGGTTGCCTGCAGGATCTTTGATTCGAGTACCGGATTACACCCGCAATCCCGCGTGGACTGATCGGGGATTGCCGAGGAATACTCTGCGCATTTTCGCCGGTATGCTTGGTATTAATCTGCCCAAATAATCATGTGCCGCGGCTATGTGGAACGTATATATAAATCGTATTCCCCAGCGTGTGTGGCGCGATGTCCGTCGCTTTTTATGGCAGAGTTTTAATGGAGAAGCATGACTCGCGATATGTGAAACAATCGGGGCTGAAAACCAAAATATGCCGCCGCGCGCCGCCGCGCGACTATTGTGAAATAGAATGTTTATCCGAAGGAAACAGATTGATGCAACGCCGTGAATTTATCGCTACACTCGGAGCCGCTTCGCTGGCGGCCGGTCATTTGGATTCTCTGGCCGCGAATATATCGGCCAGAGAGAAGCTGTTAACACCGCCGCAGGCCGCAAATCCTGCCACCATTCCCTCAGCCGATGAATTGGCGGGACAATGGATGAGCTTTGGCGATTTGCATACACTGCCAACCATTAATAATGCCTTGGGCGGATGCCAGGTCGGTACCGATTTATTTTCCGTTCAGGCCCTTGAGTTTCCACCATATTGTCAGGGAGGCGGTAGTCGCAATAGCCAAAATCCGGCAGGCTCCGTGCGGATTTTAGATTATTCCCCGCAGTTCGGCAGCAATGGTTCTTTACGTGTCAACGGGGAGTTGGTGGCCACCGCAACGTTTCGCTGGTT
>JAMDCX010000026.1:0-625 GCA_023489375.1 Planctomycetota bacterium | reverse complement strand
CGACCTGAAAATCCACAGGAATTTAAGGCGGACCTGGCGGCTGGTGACCGCAACCTGATTATCCGCGACCAGCGTACTCCAACGTGCGTGGTCTTTGCTTTTGGCACCAATGCTCCGGATCATATAGCCACAAAACAGGCCGGAGGAACCGCTACCTGGAATTTGCAACTGGCGCCGGGGGACCATAGCGCAATTGAGGCGGCCATGGCCGTGGGAGATCAGGAATCACAGGTGATGGCAGACGCCACCGATAGTGTACAAAATTTCAGCACAATGTTTGAGGAATCGCGGCGGGAATGGGAGGACACCTTTACCGCCGCGTTCCGGCCCGGCAACACCTTGTTTTCCGGTCATTTGCCGACACTGGAAACCGCCGATCCGAACATTCGCCGCGTTTATTACATGTCGGTGGCCTCGTTGCTGGCAATGTTCCGCCGGAATTTTCCCGTCGCACCGCACGCGTATATAACCGCCAGCCCCCAGTACGGCGCATCGCTTATGTACTTCTGGGACACGTTTACCTGGGCTACCATCCATGCGTTACTGGACCCGGTGGATATGAAAAACATGCTGCGCCGCTGGCTGGGGCTGAACATCCATTCCTGTTATGCCCAGGATATGCTCA
>JAMDCX010000047.1 GCA_023489375.1 Planctomycetota bacterium | reverse complement strand
AAGCGGATGGAAACGGAGAAGGAAAACAACGAGCAACGAACAATGGTGGGAGAATTCGAGAATATAGAATTCAGAAGAATAAGGAATCGCAAGTTTTCTGTCTTCCGCCTTCTGAATTATTCCCCCCCATCATAGTTCGTTAATTCCAGATTCCAGATTCCAGATTCTAAATTCTAAATGCCAACTACCCATTATTCATTGCGGAGTGGCCGCAGCGCGGGTGATGTTGGTGGCCGGGCTGTGAATGGTAATAATATTTACCTATCATTTTTGTCTAATGGGCAGTCGGTTTCCGGCTTTCGGGCAAGCCTTTGAAATCATAACATTTCCATACATCCAAATGCTTGACCACCACACCGTAGTAATAAAGCGGAACCACAAACATTTTGCTGACATGCGCGAAAGCAGGTTTGATCAGCCGATCAAATACCGGCCGTGAAAAAGATCCTGTCAACACCGCATCACGTCCAAGATAACGTAATTTTCCGGTATGGGGGTTAATCTGGTTGGGACCGGGCCAAAGATCAAACTGACAGTGCTTGCCGCCCATGGCCGTTTGCAGACAAAATACAAATGGATGTCCCGGCAGATAATAGCACAATGAACTGGAGGTGTCCCAGCGGTCATCCATGACCATGGGGAGCGGCCCATGTCCCTTCCACATGGATAAGCGTATTTTTTGAATCGCCTGGCCGCGCACTTTCAGAGCGTGCAGGCGGAACGCCGGATCGAAGCGCTTGGCGGGAAAATGTTTGCCGGTGGGATCAATTTTAGCCAGCACCGGATACAGCAGTTGCACATTTTCCGCAAACACAAACAGCGCGAATCCCCATGCCACACCCGCGATAATCCATCGCCGAACCGCCTTGCGCTGCGGCAACGGTTGATTCCACCAGTGTGTGGCCATGCCCGCAAAAAGCACCATGGCGGTAAAATAACCACCCGCCGGCCAATTAGGTTGCACCTTGCTCCAGAAACTTAAAAGAAAATAAAAAGCGAAAATGGGCAGCGTCATCCAGATCAGAAAATCCCACACGGCGCGGGCTGCGGGATTTTGGAATTTCTTTAAATTCCGTATGGCTTCAATGAAGGCCAGTACCAGAAGAACAAACAAAATTCCCGCAAAAATTCCGGCCTGCGAAAGCACAAACATGGAAACATTCAATGGTGCGTGGCTCAGATGCCACCAGACTCCCCGGGTTCCATGCAAACCTCCTTCACCGCCAATGGCGCTAAACATAATCCAGTGATGTTGGGCATTCCAGATCAACGTCGGAATTTGCAGCGCCAGCGCCAGGAGTGTTGCTCCCAGACTATGCCATGTGGCGAGCTTGTGCCGCAAATAAGGATTGCTCCAGGCAGCCAGAGCCGCGGACGGAGGAATGAACAGCAATACCGGCTTGCACAATATGCCCAGTCCCACCAGCAGACCGGATAAATAAAGCCAGCCGATTCCGGCGCGGCCGGATTGTTGCGGCTGCAATTCTCCCGATTCCGCATACCGCGGTTCCACCGCCAGCCACAGACATACACAGGCCCAGGCCCAGCATAAATACATCGGGGAATCGATGGTCATAATTAAGCTGCCGACCGCGAATACCGGTACGCCTGCGGAAAGAGCAATGACCATCAGTCCGGCCCGATCATCACGAAACATGCGACGGGCGAGAAGCAAACTCGCCAGACCACTGAAAAAGGCGAAAATAATGGCGGGTGTGCGGATAATCGGCATCGTGGCGTGCTGCCCAAACCAATGCCCCACCGCCGTGGCCGCATATATAATGCCCGCAATTCCCGGTCCTTTCGAATAATATCCCCAGGCCAGATGACGCGACCATAACCAATATTGGCTTTCATCTTCGGAAAGATCGAATGGACAATGATGGTATAAAAATAATAGATTGGAAAAAAAGCCAAGGAGTAATAATCCCAAGGCGGTGCGGACACACCAGGCTTTGCGTATCCAGGGATGCGCGGACGAAAAATCGTTTGGTTCAGCCATCTATAATTTCCTGCATAAATCCGGAATCATTAACCAGAGAGCCACCACTGACAGCACGTATCAGTGACAACCGTCAGCACCAGATGGTACTTACGTTGACGGGACTTATTGCGTTCCTAAAAAGGCGAAAGTTTCACTTTTCCTGGCCTTCCTTCGCCTCCAGCACGGCCCGCAGATGTTCCGCGGTCTGCGGCTTATGCAGGCTATTTTTACCGAAACCAGGCAAGGCCCCGGCGGCTATGGCCTGGCGTTGCGCCTCGGGTTTGTTGCTTACCAGCATCAGCCGTGGGCAATCCGCGTTGAGCCGCAACTGTTTGATCAACTCCAGGCCGCTCGAACCGTCCTGATCTAAAAGGCGATTGACCAGCACCAGCGCGTAATGATTTTGCCGCACCAGCTGGCTGGCTTCCGCCGCAGTACCCGCGGCATCCACCTGCGCTTTAACGATGGATTGGAGAAAGCTGGTAATGGCGCGATGATCAAACCCGCATTGACCAACATCCAGAATACGCACATCCATATTTCCGCCCTGTGCAATAACCACACTGGAAAAAAGTATAGCAGATATATCGCGGCGGTGGGTAAAATCACAGCGTACAGCTTTTTACAGATTGCTTCCATACTTTGTGGCAATGTAACCGTTCACGCAGTAATGATCGGGCAGACTGGAAATCTGCACCACAAATGGTCCCCTCGCTTTAAGGTCCATTATGCTGCGGCCAAAAGTCCCAATGTCATCACTTGTTTGCATATTTATGCAGTATCCCAGTGCACGAAGATCGCGGGCGTCTCGCCCGCCGTTGCCTCCCCCCCAAGGAGTCGTTGGTACAGCATTACCAGTGGATGCTCTGGAGACAGATATCGATTTGAAGGCCACCATTTCTGGTCGTACTCCGCCAGAATCACCGTAATTCTGGCTCATCGGCATGGCCCGTGAACGGTTACGTGGCAACACGACCATACTTCCATGTTTCCAATTTAGGTATGAGCCGCCAATTCCGCCAGGGTATGACGTTTTCCCCATTGCGACTCCAGATCATAAAACTCTCTCAATCGCGGGCGCCGCAGAACATGGCCTTCGGCGGTGGTCGCCATGGAATCAGTAAGCGTATGGCAACCGTCAGATGCGGCATGCAGGATTTCTTCTACGGCAATTTTTTCCGGCGCCCTGGCCAGCACATATTGTTTCGGGGGTCCGCCTATCGGCAGTACCAGCCCGGCTTTAGAGAGCGATGAGAGCATTTCCTCCGCCGGTTCCAGCGCCATGCCCAATTCATCGGCAGCGATTTCCGCTGTGAGTTTTTGGCCCGCTTCAAAACGATGGACCAGCAAAATGGCCAGCGGCAATATCCAGCGGCTGTCGGCCAATGCGGCGCGGCCACCCCGACGCATGATGAAACGTCGTTTAAGCACCGGAAAATACTGCTGAATAAAAGCGATTTCCAGGCCAATAAGCAGAAAGTTCCACGTCAAATAAATCCACAGCATAAATAGCGGAATCAATCCCAGATTGCCATACCATTTACCATAGCCTGCTAAATCATGAACGTAAAAGCCAAAACCATATTTTCCAGCCTCCCACAACAGCGTGGCGGCCAAAGCTCCGACGGCTGCGGCTTTCCACCGGACCAGGGTGTTGGGTATGAGTTTATAAAGCACAAAAATCAAGGCCCAATCTCCGGCGTAACTGACCAGAATGCCGAAGGGAGTGAACAGGGCCGCACTTACATGCAGTGCCGCGGTGGCCGCAAGGAGCTTGGCGGAGGCAAACAGCGATGCAGCCACCGCCAGCGGTCCCAGCGAAAGCACGCACCAGTACAGTGTAAACTTACGGGTCCAGGGGCGTTTTTCCGTCACGCGATAGATATGATTAAACGCGGTTTCGATGACATTCATCAAACTGATGGCCGCCCAGAGCAAGGTTATAAAACCGACAATCCCCGTGCCCGGAGAGCGCAATACTGAGCGCATTTTATCAATCTGATGAATAATGGTCTGTACAATAAATTGCGGTTTGGTGGTGGCGCCTGTGGCGCCCCGGGTGGAAAGCTGGCTTAAACCCAACCGATGTACGAACGACATTTCTTCATGGTGAATCTGTTGTTTAGCCAACACCAGAGACATCAAAACCAGCAGCAGCACCATGACCGGTAAGAGGCTGAAAAGCGTATTGTATGTCATTGCTGCCGCCTGTTGGCCCGTGCGATCCTCCGCCATACGCGCGCGCAGAATTTTCCATCCAAGGCGTAGATTGGATAACCATCGTCTCAGCATCGGCGGCTCCGATGCCTGGGAAACTTTGGTGGATAAAGTGGTCTGATCCTCCAGCATGATGTTACTCCAAAACGGTTCCTGTAGCTGATCCCGATTATCCCGGAAATCATCAATCATGTTAACCGATGAAGCCACCCCCAAGCGAACACGGGTGTGGCCATAAATTGTGGCTTTCACATACTGGCCCGTCTGCAGACTACTTGACCAACAGCCCCTTGGAGGGCGACTTCGGGCGGAAAGGGAATTTGAAATTTGAGAAAGAGCAGCAGCATCGCCATGCGGTGGCTGGTACAGGCCCTTACCGGAAAAATTGCCGCACGCCAAGACTTCGCCTTCATATACTACGTTCGCCCGGCGCTTGGCCGTGGGGAAACTTTGGCCTATACTCTCTGTATTCGGGAGCGGTCAGTATGATCTCCGAAAAGTGAAATGGGTTATTATGGTATTGAAACTGGATTTTTTAAGATGATTAAGATTCTCGTTGCGGACAAAATAGCTGAAGAGGGGCTGGACCTGCTAAGGGCGCAGCCGGATGTACAGGTCACCAACAAACCCAAGTGGAACCCCGGTGAATTGGCCACCGAGATCGGCAACCATGACGGAGTGATCATCCGCAGTGGTGTAAAGGTCAAGGCGGCAGAATTGGAAAAACCCGGTCGACTCAAGGCCATCGCCCGCGCGGGGGTGGGCGTTGATAATGTGGATGTGGCCGCCGCCACCAGGGTCGGCGTACTGGTGATGAATACCCCGGATGCCAATACCACAACCACTGCGGAACATGCTATCGGTCTGATGCTGGCCTTATCGCGGAAACTCGCCGCCGCCGATGCCCATGTTCGGGCGGGGCTGTGGGAACGCAATAAATTCATGGGTACTCAGCTGGCGGGAAAGACCCTGGGGATTATTGGTTTCGGCCGCATTGGCCGCGCGGTGGCCAAACGGGCGCTGGGGCTGGAGATGAAAGCAGTGGCGTTTGATCCATTCTTCTTTGCCAATAACGCTCTGGATGGGCAGGTAACCATGACACATGACCTGGATTCGCTGCTGCCGCAGTGCGATTACATCACCGTGCATGTGCCGGGAGATAAAACTCGTGGTCTGATTGATGCGGCCAAAATAGCACTGTGCAAAAAAGGCGTACGGTTCATCAACTGCGCACGCGGCGGCGTGATAAGTGAAAAAGATTTAGCCGCGGCCATAGCGTCCGGCCATGTTGCCGGGGCGGCACTGGATGTATATGAAATCGAACCGCCCGCCAAGGATTCTCCTTTGTTTTCTCTGGGCGACAAAGTCCTGCTGACGCCCCATCTGGGAGCCAGCACCAATGAAGCCCAGGCGGCCGTATCGGTTGACGCGGTGCATGAAATTTTACTGTATCTGCGCGGAGAGGGGATAGAAGGGGCGGTCAATGCCGGCGGCATTGAAATGAAACTCTCGGCGCCGGAGAAGGCGTATGCCGACTTGGCACAGCGCATGGGCATTATCCTTGGCGCCATTGTAGATCAGGGCTTCAGTTCAGTAACCCTGCGAACGAATGGTGAAATGCCCAAACGCATTACCGCGACTTTGCAGCGCCTGGCGCTGATTGAACTGTTAAAAACGCACATTGAACAGGTTCCCAATGTGGTCAATGTGCTGCATCTGGCGGAGCAACGCGGCATCAGTATCCGGCAGGAAACCATGGGGCAGGCCATGCAGCGCACACTACAGCATAGTATTGAACTGGAAATCACCGAAGGCGATAAACGCCATTCCATGATCGGTACGGTGTTCGCTGATAATTTACCGCGGGTCCTGGCCATCAAAGGTTATTGGATGGACATGGTGCCGGAAGGCGCCATGACGCTCATTGTGAATAAAGATCGCCCCGGGGTGATTGGTTTTGTGGGCAACACCTTCGGCCAGCAGAAAATCAACATTGCGGACATGACCATCAGCCGCAAGGGGGACAAAGCGCTGATGTTGCTGAAGCTCGATGCGCCACCGACGGCGGAATGCCTGGCGGCGCTGCGCAAAGATTCGGGAATCGAGGTTGTTAAGACGTTTGTCCTGCCGGCCTTATCGCCGACGGAAGCGTAATTCAGGAACCCGGACATGGCCAGATCGCCCGTGCGAACCATACCCAAATTCTCCCGGTTGATCCGGGATGATGAACATTTTGCGTCGATTTTTAATGCGTTAGGAGAACCGACGCGCGTGCGGATCATGCAGATTCTGCCGTGTGCGGCGATCTGTCAGGAGATGTACAATGTCGTGGAGCTGGCCGAGGAACTGGGCCTTACGCAGCCGACGGTGTCGCATCATTTAAAGCAACTGCGGCTGGCCGGGCTGGTCAAGTGGCGGCGGCAATGTAACAGCGTATACTTCTATGTCAATCAACCCGTGGTCCGGGCCTGGCTGGAAGAAGCGCGACGCAGTTTCGGCTGTGAAGCCCGGTCGTAGATTCCAGGTGGCAAGCCGGAGGAAAGCGGGAGCCAGCCTGGTTCAAGTTCCCAAGCCGCTTTTCCACGAACCAGGCCTGGGAACCAGAGATGAATATTCGTAACCGTTCATGGACCATAACCGTGAAAAATCATTATGCAAGTGAGTAATAAACAATGAGTAATGAGTAATGAGTAATGAATAAAAACACAATACTTTCACCACAACGACACGACGACACAGCGAGCAACATTCAACGCCAGACCTGTAACCAATCCCCTCTATGGCTAATATCAATGATTCATAACGGTATAAACAATAGAGGTAATGGAGATCATCGGAGAATTCCTGACCACAGTGCTAAACCTCTACGTTCCTCCG
>JAMDCX010000010.1 GCA_023489375.1 Planctomycetota bacterium | reverse complement strand
AATTATCCCGGTGGGATAAACTCACCGGTTCGCGTAACTACTTTACCAGCGGCCAGCTCCCTGACCGGCTTAACATATAAAATCTGCGTTTTACCTATTACTCATTACTCATTATTCATTGTTTATTATTCACTGGTATTTTTATTTTTCGCGGTATGAACCTGTGAACGTTACCATCATCGTGATCTGCCCGGCACGGCACTACCGTGCGGCTTTGTTCTCCCAGGCGCTCATGGCCTCCGCAATCTGAGTTTGCAGTTTATCGTAGCGTAATTGGTGTTCTTTGAGTTTGTCCGGTGCGGCGGCTATAGCCGGATCGCAAAATTGCACTTCCAATTGCCGCAGTTCCTGTTCCTTGGTGTGGATTATGTTTTCCAGTTCTACGGCGGAAAGTTTCTCCAAATACCAGGGCCATTTGGGCTTTCCGGTTGTCGCCGGCCGCGTGGAGGAAACCTTGTGTGGCCGCGCCGGCCTGGCGGCCCGGGTAGATGCCACCGTCACAGTTTTGGCGGCGGCGGCTTTATAGCGGGCGCGTTTTTCCCGATCCTGGATATACTGATCAAAAGAACCTTCCACCAGCCTCCAGGCGCCTGGTCCGCCGGTCTCCGGCTCCAGGGCCAGAATGCGATCACAGGTATTTTGCAGAAAGTAACGGTCATGGGAAACGACAATCAGAGTTCCATCATAGCGGTCCAATGCCGTTTCCACGATTTCACAAGTATTCATGTCCAGGTGATTGGTGGGTTCGTCCATTAGGATCACGTTGGCTGGTTTAAGCAGCATTTTTGCCATGGCCACACGGGCTTTTTCGCCACCGGAGAGTGTTCCAACTTTTTTGAAAATGTCATCGCCGGGAAAGAGAAACAATGCCGCGAGTTCTCGAATATCCTGCGGTGGCGCAACGGGTTTGACACTGTGTATTTCGTCCATCACCGTATTGCCGGGATTTAAATCCTGATGTTCCTGCTGGAAATATTGCACCTTGGTGCCGTGACCCCAGACTATTTCGCCGTCATCGGTTTTTTGTTGGCCGGCCAGAATATTAAGCAAAGTGCTTTTGCCTGAACCATTTGGCCCCACTATGCCCAGACGGTCACCGCGGGTGAGTTCCAGGGTGATGTTTTGAAAAAGCGTTTTCGTGCCAAAGGCTTTGGATATATCGCGTAATTTCAGAACATGCAAACCGCTGGGGGTTTCCAATTCCAGGTTCAGAATCATCCGGGCGGAATCACCGTCGGGTCTGTCGATGGCCGATTCGTTCTTAAATCGCTCCAGTCGGGTTTTACGCCCCCGCGCCTGCATAGCGCGCTGGCCGGCCGAAAACCGACGGATGTATTCCTCTTGTTTGGCTATAAAGACCTGTTGCTGCGCGTAAGCCCTTTGTTGAGTCAGCAGCCGCTCGGCCCGCTGGGTCATATAGGCGGAATAATTGCCCGTATACTCCGCAATACCGGCCGCACGAAGATCAATGATCCGGTTGACCACGCGATCTAGAAAATAGCGGTCATGACTGACGATAATCATGGCGGTATCGTCCAGGCCGGTGAGGGTATTTTCCAGCCAGGTCAACATGGAAATATCCAGATGGTTAGTAGGTTCATCCAGCAGCAGTAAATCCGCCCCTTCCAGCAACATTCGCGCCAGGTTAATGCGGGACTTCTGGCCGCCGGAGAGTTTGGCTACCGGTTGCTCCATTTCGTCGGAGGTGAATCCCAGTTGTTCGAGCACCATTTGCACGCGCCGTTGAATATCCCAACCTTCCAAATGTTGGAACTGATGCTGAAGATGATCGTAATGTTTCAGCGCGGCATCATGCTCCGCTGTCTGCGGTTTACGGGCCAGAGCCTCGGCGGCAAGTTGCATCTGGTGTTCAATTTCCCGCACATGTGCAAAGACCACTTCTACCTGTTGCCGGACTGTTTGCGTTAAATCCAACCGGGGCTGCTGCGCGGCATAACTAATTGTGGAATCACCGGAAATCGCGACAGTTCCATGATCCGGCTCTTCCTCCCCAGCTATAATTTTTACGAGGGTAGATTTACCGGCGCCATTGGGGCCGATTAAACCAATGCGGTCGCCGGCTTGCACATCCAGGGTGATATTTTCTAATACGTGCAGCAGGCCATAGGATTTACTGACATTTTTAACCGATACAAGCGACATAACTGGACGACCTCTATTTAAGAATATCAAAAATGAAAAAGCATAGCATATTATGGCGTATAAGGCGCACTGGTCGCCGAGCTCGCGTGCAGCTGGGCACACATTTTCCCGTGTTGTGAGTCCGGGTGGTATCACGCACATAGCTGCGGCCAACGCATGTTGCATAATCAAAATCACTATCACCCGGTGGCCATTACTTTCTGTGCCGACACCGCAACGCCTTGAGGTGGTTGGTACACTATGTGGTTGATAACACTATCACGTCTATAAATTAGCTTTGACGGACAGCCAAGGGTGCCTGGACGCGAAACGAGGCGGCCTGATTGGGGGGAAAGACGCTCTTTTAGCAGAGCCTATTTGGCTCCCAGTTGACAGGGAGTACCTCACCCATGCATAAACACGCGATAATCAAGGTGATTTATTGAAAGCCGATGGCGGGACTCGAACCTGCAACCTACGGTTTACAAAACCGTTGCCTACGAGCGCGAAAACCTTAAATATTCAAGGTAAATGTGATGATAAGAAAAATGGCTTGGCGCGCTGCTGGGCGCGCCAGTTGCAAAAAGACAAGCGTTTGCAGAATTTGCTGGCAAATTGGGAAAATCTGCCGGAACCTATTAAAGCGGCCATAATGGCCATGGTGGCCTCTGTGCAAAGCCAATAATAGTGGAGGTGATATTTCACTGCCATGGATGGAAGTCCATGACCGTTTTACGCACAAGGTGGTGAGAGGTTAAAAAAATGTATCGGTTGCAGGTCCGTTCAGGAAGCGATAACGCGGTTTTAGTGACCAGAATTTGGTGTAGTTGAGGCGATGGCAACACGATCAAATTGCAGCAGAGTACCTTTGTCGCGCTCAAATTGTACCATATCGATGTTGTAATCGATCAACGCCTGGGTTTCCGCGATTTCAGATTGGGCCAGGTTCTCCTGCGCGTTGAGTTCAAGCTGCAGGAAAGTCGGATCCAGTGCCTGCCCCGCCAGGGCTTCCACTTCCAACCCGTGCAGCACGGCGGCGGATGAAACGCGGCGCCTGCGGGCCAGTTGAATCTGCCGCCAGTCCACAATGAGATTTACCAGATCGCTGGAAATTTCCCGGGCGATATTCTGGGCATCCAGGAGCATTTGGGTCAGGGCCTGGCGGCGCAGCAGGCGGCGGCGATACAGTTGGGCGCGGGCCAAACGGTTGCCGATGGGGATTTCCAGATTCAGGCCCACGGTAAAGCCAACATGAGGATCGGAAATCATGCGGTTAAATCCGCCGGGGAAACTCCCATCGGGCGCTAAACCGGCGGAATCAATGGCGGCAATTAAATTGGCCTTGGGCAGCAGCGCATTTTCGGCGACTTTGCGGCGGATCCCCGCTTTTTCCACCGCCAGACGATCCCGTCGCATGATCCCACGCCGCCCCAGGGCGGTGGCAATGTTGGCATCGAGGTCAAATACAAATGGCATGGCCACCGGCCTGCTTATGGGAATGATGTCCGGACCGGGACCGACGGGCATGGTGGGATCATGCAAAAGAGCTTTGAGGGCTTCTGATAAATCTCCTACCTGCTTCCGGGCTGAAGCCAGATTGTACCGTGCCAAATCCACCGCGGCCCGCGCCTGATCCACCTGCACAGAGTCCACATCCATGTGCAGACGATTTTTAAGCCGCCGCAGGGTTTTTCCGGCTTGTCGAACCAGGTGCCGCTCAAAACGTACATCCGCCGAGGCTGCGGTAAGTTGCAGATATGTACGTTCCACACGGGAAACGATTTTGATCACCTCTGTGCGGAATTCGGACCGGGCAATCTGCTGATTGCGTTGGGCAATGTAAATCTCCGCATTGTTTACCGCCGCACCAAAACCACGCAGCAGAGGCTGTTTGAGTTCCAGCGCCGTATCAGCCGTATGGGAGGGGTTAATGTCCGGCGGCAGACTGGCCGAACTATGAAAATCCTGGTAATTATCCGATCCGATCAGAGACAACGTGCCGCCGGTGGAGAAGAGCTTCTTAACCCCCACTTGCGTATTGACTTGATCCTCATTGTTTATGCCGACCAGGGAAGCGGCGCCAAGGGTCTGCGGAAAAGGTGTGGGTTGATCCAAATGCTG
This sequence comes from Planctomycetota bacterium, assembly GCA_023489375.1. Taxonomy (GTDB): domain Bacteria; phylum Planctomycetota; class Phycisphaerae; order WQYP01; family WQYP01; genus JAMDCX01. The sequence goes on along the minus strand of JAMDCX010000010.1, from coordinate 2,836 downwards.
GTATTGAATACCGCCGACAATGGCAGGATCAAATACCGCTTTGGCGGCGACAATCTGGGCGGCGGAAATGGCTGGATTATAAGCTTGAACCTTTATTGAAAGATTGTGCCGCATCGCATCGGCAATGGACTCCATGAGCGTGAGACGCATCGATGCTCTTGCCGGTTTTGTGGCTACTGCGCCAGATGGCAGGCCGGCCGGTACAATCGCATTTGGCGTTAACTGGTTTACAGACGGCCCGGTGGTAGAATGCATCTCATGGACCCCCTGATCTACCGGCAGCATATAAGGATGCGTCAGCAATTGGCCATCCGCAAGGTTATGCATAAGGATACTGTCAGCAAAACCGGCCCCGGATGGAGTACCGCTATCCGAGCTAAAAGGAGAACTGCACGCCGGAATCGCCATTATGCAAAGGACGATAAGCACCAGCATTCGGCAGGATGCCGCACTTAATCCCGTGCTTATGTCGCCGGACAATTGGCGGAATCCAGGCGTGTCAGGGTGGCCGGGCCAATAGTTGTTTTGGTCAAAGTCAGTCATAAATTGGAAAATCTCACAGCCAGAGTTTCATGCGAATCCAGTTAATTAAACCGCGGGTCCATATCCAGATATAGCGGCGTTTCCCGGCGTTTATGCGTGCGGTGCCCTGCATGCCGGGCCGAAACCAGACCGGTGGATGTTCCAGTACCGCACGCACGCGGAAAATATTTCGCTTATGTTTGACCATGGCCAGCGGATCAATGTGCGTTACAAATAGAGAAATTTTATCCGCTGGATATGAAGCGGTGGCGAGGCTGCCTTTCTGGCCAACGTGCACATAAAGAATATCGCTGTCCAGTACGTTTATTCGCGCCAGCAGGGGTTTAATGGGTGCAACCTTAAAGAGCACATCCCCCAAATGCACCGGTGCGCCGATACGGCGCAGCAGATTGCCGGTCAGAACAACACCAGAAATTGGCGAAGTAATAGTGGCGTGTGCAATCTGGCGCTTGAGAAGCCTGATTTTGGCACCGGCACCATTCATGGAATCATCGGCAATCTGCATATCAGCAATTTTGCCCCGGGATTGGGCCACCTGTGCCTGCTTGGCATACGCGGCATATTGGGCCTGTGCCGCCGCCAATTGATCGCGCAGTTTGGCTGTGTGCAATTGTGCCAGGATGGTTTGGTGTGCAATGATTTTGTCGCCGGGCCGCACCAGAACGGTTTTGATGTAGCCATCAAAAGGGGCAACAATTTGCGCCTGCCGCACGGGTTGTAGCGTGAACTGTGCAATAATATGGAACGTGCCTTTGGCAAAAAAAGCCCACGCCAGAAATGCAGTGATGGCAATGGCTGCAGCCTTGATCCACGTATGAGTGGGGCCGACAAGTTTGGATAGATATTTTCGCCAATCACGGGCCCAACGTGCACCAAACCATCGGTCATGTTCATACAGGTCCACGATCCGAGGGGTTAAAAAATCCAAGGCCGTGCGCAAAATTGCCAGTTCTCCATCGGCCACTGTGCGGCCCGGCTCAAATTCCAGCATCAACACACCCGCCACGCCATTGCGGCGCAGCGGCAAGGTTACTACCGCGCCGTTACCATGAGCCGAGATCATTTTAGCGGCACACCGTGTAATGAAATTTCCGGCCGCTGGAGATGGAAACAGGATGTCGGCGTCCTGGTCATAGCATTCTTCCATCGCTTCTTCGATGTCGCGCACCAGTTGCATTTTACGCAGAATTTTCTCTGTCTGATTCATGGCTTTGACATGCACATGGCGACCGCGAATAATTCCGATCGACACCCGCCGGGCTTTGAAGCGAACAGCCAGGATGTTGCATAAAGCCATGGCCAGGGCGATAAAACGTGTGAGATCGGCGATTTGTGTAGCTAAATCCATGGCAAAGCGTAATTGCGACAGTTTGGCCTCCGACTCAGTGAGGCGGGCGCGCACATCGTTCCATTGCTCATTCGGCACTAAAACCTGAACGGTGCTTGCAGGGTTGGCGACTTCCACAGTCATTTAGTCCGCGCCTCCAGCCGGTCTATGTGAGGTCTCGATACGCCCAGTGAACTGTTTTCCGTGGCCATCGATTGTTGAAGCCGTTGCCACCTGTGGCGGCATGAATGTCACCTGTACCTGCTGGCCGGCGGGTGCGTGCTGGGTATTGTTAACCCGAATTTCCACCAGCACTGTATTACTGGCGGAATCCGCGACCGTGGCGCGCCAAATGATTGTTCCGGGGGTCCGCTGTCCCGTGGCCATGAAAATCGCCGCGGTTTGGCCTTTATGAAGCGACTCGGCAGCCATCAGCGGAACAGGCACAAATATCCGTAAACGGTTGACCTGAACCATTTCCAGTACTTTACTGAACGCATTAACCGTCTGGCCGGCATCGATAAAACGATTTTCGATTATGCCTGAAAATGGAGCTGTGATTTCGCGCCGTTGAACAGCGAGTTGCGCGGCTTGCCAGTTCAGCTGGTCGTGCTGGTGTTTTAACTGGGCCAGTTTGAGACTCAATTTGTCGATAGTCACTTTCAATTCCGCCCGCCGGACTTCAAAAGGTGTCGCCGCGTGTTGGGCCGCGGCCCATTGCGTGCGTTTGAGCGAAACGGTGTCCTGCGCCAGTTCCGCCTGCGCGGCTTGAATCCGCAACGTGCTATCTGCGGAGATTTTGGCGAGTTGCGCGGCAATTTTCTGCTGCCGGTCATTTTCTTCCGCCAGCACTTGTCCCGCCTTTACGACCTGCCCACGATGAATGAGTATTTTTACCACTCGCCCGGGCCGACTGAACGACAATTTCACATCCCGCCACGGTTTGGCCACGGCGGGGTAGGAAAT
>JAMDCX010000069.1 GCA_023489375.1 Planctomycetota bacterium | reverse complement strand
CCGTGGCAAAGATCAATGATCCATATATTTCACCACAATGACATGACAAGCAAGGATTAAATCATTGCTATACCCTTATGGATTTGTGCCTTATTCACTGAAATTCTCCTCCGTGTACCTCCCCTACCTCCTTGTGAATGTTTGTTGGAACCACGGATGGCACCGATATTACGGATACACTGTGCTTTTCCGGGATACTAAACGGGTACCTTCCATTTCTATCCATTTCATTCGTGTTATCCGTGGTGGCAGTATTCGCGATGAAAAGCGGCATATCCCGGCTGATTTTTCTATTTTACCCGTGAACGGTTACCGTATTACTCACTTGCATTATGATTTTTCGCAATTATGGCTCGTGAACGGTTACGAAATCTGTTTGTACAGTGGGATGGACAGCGCCGCGGATCAGGGCTTGGTGTGAATTGGCATGGCGCGGTTATACCAATGCACAAGAATATCCTCGCCACAGGTGGTGACTTTGTGCCACTCTACAGGAATAGCCTTATGTATGGAGGCCAGGGCAAGGCCTTCTACCGCATGCCGGGCGTATTGATCACCGACAATTTTCGGGGCGATAAATACCCGGCCCTCATCAATAAGATTCTCCGCCATCAACGCCCCGAGTAATTCTGCTCCGCCTTCCACCAGTACGTTAGTGAAGTTGAGTTTACCTAATTCCCACAGCGCCGCCGGGAGACTGATTTTTCCGTTTTTGTGTGTTTCCACGCCAATACATTGCACACCGTGCTGGAGCAATTGATTACGGCGAAATAATACGGTGGCGGAGCGTGTACGCCGATGAAGTACCATGGTGGGTATGGTGGTGGCACTTTGCACCAGTTGCGATTGCAGCGGCAGCCGACACTGGTTGTCGATGATGATCCGTGTGGCCAGGCGGCGTCGGCAGCTGGATTTTTTCGGACGTGCGGTCAACAGCGGATCATCCGCCAGGGCGGTTCCGATGCCCACGATAATGCCATCCATGCGGGCTCGCCATTGATGCACCAGCTCCCGCGACGGCACGGAACTGATCCATTGGGATTTTCCCCGACGGTCGGCAATGCACCCGTCGATGCTCTGCGCCCATTTGGCAATCACATAGGGTTGCCGGCGGGTGATCCACTTGGTGAAGGGCTTATTAAGTTCCAGCGCCGGTGCTTCCAATACGCCGGTATCAACATGAATGCCGGCCTGCCGGAGGCGAAGAATCCCTTTGCCCTTTACCAGTGGGTTGGGATCCGTCATGGCCACGACTACGCGTCGGATTCCGGCGGCGATAATGGCCGTGGTGCAGGGGCCGGTTTTTCCAGTGTGGCAGCAGGGTTCCAGGTTGACATACAGGGTTGCTCCGCGGGCGGCGGACCGGGCTTTGTGAAGAGCTTCAATTTCCGCGTGCGGCAGGCCGAATTTATGGTGCCAACCGCGGCCCACAACTTTTCCGTTACGCACCAATACCGCTCCCACCATGGGATTGGGTTCCACAAATCCCTGTCCGCGTTGTGCCAGGCGTAAGGCCAGGTTCATATAATGCCGATCCCTGGCGACCGAGGGTTCATAAGCCATGCGTGACTCCATGGATGGCATTATATTTACTTTGTACCATCCGGGGGAATATAATAATGTAAGGAACGATCCATTATAAGGAGCGTTATGATGATGTTATCAAAAAAAATACGACGAATGGTTGGTAGCGCTACTACCCTTGCCGCCATGGCGGCAGTGGCGGCGGTATGTTCTCTGGCCGGCCCGGCATGGGCCGGCGGCGGATATATATCCACTGCAGCTCTGATGGATACGGTATTACCCAATACCGTCATGCATGATGTACCACTGCGCGATGCGGTGCAATACCTGCGTAATATGACCGGCGCGAATATCTTTATAAACTGGAATGCGCTGCAGGCGGCGGGTATTTCCAATATCACCCCCATTACACTGCATCTGCGGGATGTGACCATGCGGAAAATTCTGGCGGTCATGTTGCAGGAGGCTTCACCGGGCGCCACCCTGGTGGATTACGTCGACCAGAATGTGCTGACCATCACCACCCGTCAGGAAGCCAACACGCATCTGGTGACGCGTATCTACCCGGTCGGAGATCTGGTGATGACCGTTCCCAACTTCACCGCACCGGCCTTTAACCTGCAGAATCAGAGCAGCAACAGCGGTGTGCAGATCAGCAGCGGCAGCTCCGGAGGCGCCATCAGCTCCAACAGTTCCAATCTGTTCAGCGGAAGTGGCAGCGGAACCGGTATGGGCAATACTACCACGCCTACTACCGCCCAGCGCGCTCAGTCTCTGGTATCCATGATTGAAGGCACGGTCCAACCTAATATCTGGACGGCCAACGGCGGTCCCGCGACCATCATTTATTTTAATAGACAGCTTGTGGTCAGCGCTCCGGTATACATTCAGCAGATGATCGGCGGCAGATAATTGGTTCATGCGGTAGGGACTTTGAATTAGGTCCTTGATGTGCCTGGCGGCGGGAACTCCAAAGCATCTACGTCGAAACGTGGCGGCAACCCGTGGTCGTATGGTTAATGTGGCAAGGGTAATGTTTGTAGTTCATGTTGCGTGCAAACGGAATGGAGTATCCGGCGTAGTGCAGGGATGGTTAGATGGTTCGTAGAAGAATAATATGTTGCAATGTTGCGATTTTGGTCATGGTTGGCATGGCAACCAATAGTGTCTGCGCCAAAGTTGCCGCGACAGCGTCTGTACCGTGCACAAAAACGCCTGCGGACAGTTCATCCGGTGTTACCGCGACGACGGTCAAGCGCCGGACGACACCTCCGAAAGACAAAAATTTTCGACCGGCGCAAATCGGGCAGGTTATTTTTGTACTCAATGATCCTTCTCTGCTGCGGCATCGTTTGCCGAAATTAGTGTTTCATCAGCAAACCCTGGCGGAAATTCTCAACGAATTCAGTGTTCTTACCAATACGAATGTAGCCGCCGGCTGGGCGGCCATGACGCAGGCGGGCATGCAGGCTTCCCGTCGGCTGACATTGCGCCTGCCCGGCCAAGGCTATAAATTGGATCTTGTGGCGGCACTTAAGGCGTTCGCACCGCGTGTTCGAATGGTGATTTCCGCGGACCAGAATGTGATTTTCGTCAATACTCAGGCCGCCGATAATCAACACCTGATTATGCGTACCTATTGGTTGCCGGATTTGATTGCCAATATCCCGCGTTACGTTAATCCTAATTCCTTTCACCGCGGAAAAAACAATATAACCTCCGTTCCACAGACGCCCAAAGATGCTTCAGATGTGAATTCAGCGCCCGGACGGGGAAATAAAATACATCCGCAGACCAATATTATTCAAATTATAACCAATCACGTGGAACCGAAGATTTGGGCCAACCATGGTGGGAAGGCCACGATCAGTCAGGTGGGCAACAAAGTCATTGTCATCGCGCCGGCAAGCGTGCAGGCGCTGTTGCAAGGTCCGTCGCATTACAATCCCAATGCGGTGCCGCTTTTCATGACGGTTTCCTATTAGCGGTTTTATGCCATGGGCATCAGCGCGCCTGCCGCAGGATCAACTTGGAGGCCTGATTGCTGGGCACATTCAGAGCCCCGAGTGTTTCCGCGGCCGCGGAGCGAACCTTGGCGTTGGTCGTGTGAAACACTTCGTGGATGAGGGTATCAATATCCGCCGAGCTGAGGTCATTACCCAGATTGCGGGCACTTTGCGCCAGGCTCATAAAAAGTGCGTAGCTAACCGGCTCCGGATTCGAAGCACTGTTGAGCGCTGCGCGGGCTAAAATCTTTTGCGCTTCCGGATTACGAATTTGTCCCAAAGTCCGGGCCACTGCTACGCGAACCTTTTCATTGGAGGCGGTGCGCAGCGCCAGACGCAAGGCGGGTATGGCTTGGTTGACGTCGTAGACACAGGCATGATTCATGGCCAGAAGTTTTAATTCATGGGCGGCGCGGAGAGCGAATTCCACCGATTGCTGCGCTCCGATATTACGGCTGCCCAGACGCGTCATAATATCATGGTACGCCTGCGCAATGGAATCAGCGGTGGCTCCGGTGGGGATTTCGGCAATGGTTGGATCATTGACATATTCCGCGTGCAGTTTAGGCAGTTCTGCAGCCGGGCCCATTACCAGAATTGGTGTGTACCGCAGACGATAATCGGTTGCCGCATACTGCTGGTATTGCGCAACAGCCCGGTCTCCGGGCAGTATCACCAACTCAATATACGGCACCTCCATGGATCGGGTAACCGCCACGGCCACCGTTGGCGCGGTAATAATATGATATTGGGCCCGCAGCCGGGCTTTCATTTCATTGCGGATTTGCACATGGGCATCCACCAGCAGCGCCACAGGCTTGGAAGATTGCGCAATGGCTTGTGCCAGGGTTGGAATGACTTTGTCTGACCCGGCAAACATTTTCGCCGGATTAGCCTGGGCCAGGGCACTGGCGGCTTGAAACCGAACGGCGGGATCAGGATAGGCCAGAGCTTGAATCAGCGGCGTTATATTTTTCCCCGTGCCAACCAACCCGTCCATGGTGCCGGTCTGTTGTAACGCCTTGAGGGTTTCGAGCACCAGCGGACTATTATCCTCCTGTAACGCCAGATTCAGTACCGGGTTGAGATAGCGCGGTCCGGCCGCAACAGCGTAGAAGTGGGCGTTGGGCATGCCGGGCTTCAGGATCGGGTCTTTGGCTCCGGCGGGCAAATCAACTTCACACCGCAGGTCGGCGGCCAGCCAGAGGCTGATGGCAGCGGCATTATTATGATCAAGCCGCAATACCGCCTCACAGGCGCGCATGGTTTGAATATCTTTCCAGATGGGTGTGGGTACCGGCACGCCCACGACATCGTTGAGGCCTTGATCGTAATACCACACCGGATTGGTGGACTCATTGGGATGGTTGGCGGATACCGATGGCTCATTATGGTAATAGGCCTCGGCCAGCCACAAATAAAGTTCCGCGGCGGTCAGGTGCGCAAAATGACCCGTTGGATCAATTTTCGCCATCGCGGTTTGGGCCGCCTTTCGCAAATCAGGGGGTGTATGTTTAGCCGTCGCAATTTCGGCCAGATATGGAAACGCCTGCGGATAACCGATATTGCCGAGCACCTGGACAATTTGAATTTTTTCCGGAGTCGATGGTGTCGCGAGCTGTACAACCAATGGATTCAGCAATGATTTTCCCAGGCTGCTCATCATCTGCACGATCGGGGGACCGTAACTGGCATGAGAAGGACTGTTCAAATACTGGATGAAAAACGGCACGGCAAATTCACCGGCGGCATACAGCCGCTGGCGGGAAACCACAAAGGCCCGCGGGCTATCGACCATAACCTTGATGGCCTTGAGAATGCGGTTGGGATTGCGTGCCAATGCCAGATGGCCTTTCCGCAACAGCGCGGCAATGGTCGCGGAAACCTTTTTAAGCGGTTTATTCTGTTGATTGCCGATGAGAATTTCCGATACATCGCGCCCATTGGCGGCGGCATCAAAAGCCCGCAGCGCCACGACGGGAGAAGGATGCGCCAGTAAAAAAGCCTTCCCGCAATCATTGGCGAGTTTTTCTTTGCCTAACAGTGAATAGTGTAAAAATAGATCGGCATTCCGGATCATCTGGGCGGTGGGCCGGGCCGCCAATACCGCGGCTGTGGGCTGTAGTGCCCGGGCCGCGGGCATGGAAAATATCCCGGTCGCCAACGCCGCCGCCAGCGTTATGGCCATGGCCATCCGTCGCAGCCCGCGTCCCGCCGCCGTGACCGCATCGCCAGAACATTTTTGCTTAGCGCTGTTGCAATAGCCCGCGCTATTTTGCCAATCTTGTTTCGCCATCTGGATTAACCGCACGTTAAGCATAAAGCCTCCGAAAGATATTCCAATGTCTCACAGATATTATGTATAGAGTCGGCATTACCCGCTCCATAAAGACAATTTTCCCCGTAACCTCGGCTGAATAGAACCACGCGACCCGCAGTTATAACGGAATTACCCGCTGACTTCAGTCGCACAGCGCTATTGCGCCGGTTACTTCGCCGCGGACCAAAATGGAACCTTCCTGCCACGGCGGGTGCTGATTATAGACCACTGGGGCAGGGTGTCAAAGAAAATCATTAAATTTCCCGGTACGGGTGTGGCCATATTTTTTGTCAATTCTTTATCCTCCCCCATTATTATCATAGCCCTGTCCCGCCAAATCCCCTTTTAACCGCGTGGCCATGGCCCGCGCATTAACACTGGAAATCTCGCCCCCGCCCCCAAAATATGGCCGCCCCCCCGGTATTTGGTGCGTCGTTTTCATCAGGGTTGGCGGTTTGTCCCGCATACCGGAGCACAAAGCAGCTAAGACGCCGGGATAACCCAATATTGTACGCCCAGTTTTGTAGCCGTTCACAAAGGGACGATTGGGCAGGCTGGAAGCCCGCACCACAAGGGGTTCCCACCCTTTGGGCTATGTCAAAACCGCAGTCATTCTGGCCCATCGACATGACCGTGAACGGTTACCCAGTTTTATTGTAGGTGTTGTAACCGTTCACGGATCTGAATGGCAGCTGTGAAGGTATAGGCTGTCCGGCGAAGTGATTACTACGGTCTGATGCAGGAAGTAAAGACGCTGCGTTATTTTTGTGTGCACATAGCCGTGGCGGTTCAGATACGTTCGCACCACTATTGCATACGCTCACTGCGTGTTTTCTGCATAACGTGGTAGCCCCGCACCACAAAGCGCAAGACTTGTTCGGCCATAGTATTCATTGGCTTAAGTCCTGGTGTGGTAATAAAGCGAAAATAGAAATTCGTGTACTTGTCCGTCCGATAACCAAAGCGGGAAATAACTAATGGCATTTATGCTATATTATTGCGAATATATGATCCTAAAACGGAAGTCATCTTTACAATTTTGACACTTGTAAAGCTTGTAAGCAAGGTCTATGCTTAAATCAGTATTGATGAATCGGAAAGATTTCCGAGGCTTGTTGAGAACAATTTGGCGTTTTTCTCACGGACAATGCCGCAGTAAACATGCTCGCCGTCAGCATGGATATTAGAGAAAGGAGGCGAAAAAGACGGAAAGGTTTTTCTGGGGCAGAATGGTAAGTTGGCCAAGGCGGGCCGACTTGAAGTTTTCT
>JAMDCX010000117.1 GCA_023489375.1 Planctomycetota bacterium | reverse complement strand
AGGCCCAAAATCCGGCCCGGCAGGCTCCCGCAACCACAAGCAACAACCCGCAGGAAATTCATGAAACCCGCATGGATCAAGGAGTTTTACAACCTCTTGCAGACACATGCAGTAATCTACATATCAATAATATGGGCGATACAGGATTCGAACCTGTGACCTCATGCGTGTCATGCATGCGCTCTAACCAACTGAGCTAATCGCCCAATTAACATTGTTATATACTACAAAATTCTGGTGAATAAGTCCAGAATAACGTACCATTGCGAATCACGTATTACAGCAGCCAAGGTCTGGTCTGCCGCTGTGGTGGTCGCAAAAACAGCGATTCGGAAAAAAGTAACCGTTCACGGCCCTGCCGACAGGCCAAAGTTATGGCAGCTCCGGTTTACCTCAAAGCTGAGAGCACCCCTTGTGGTGCAGGCTTCCAGCCTGTCCAGTCGACCTTTCGTGAACGGTTACGGAAAAAGCGGTTTATGACTTCCATGACCGAAGTCTCCCTATTTTGCCAAAGCTATCCAGGCGTCCGTGTACTGCTTGCCGGTGGATGTTAAATTCTCTATGATTATCGGCTGATAACAGGCACGCAAAGGAATCAAAAATAATGATCGTTTTGGCAAGCGCGATGAGCGGCAACCTTTTTATTCTTACCTTGATTATGCGTTGGCTGCATATCGGCGGGGCCATTGTACTTGTTGGATCGCCTTTGTTTATCCGCTTATTCCTGCTCCCCGCTTTGTCCGGTGAGGAACCCGCGCGACGTGACGCCATTATCGAGCGCATTAACAAACCATGGCGCATATTCCTGGGAATGGTCATACTCCTGCAGATTATTTCCGGCGTTTACTGGATGCTGGTGGTGGTCAAGGTGTCCACCGAACCGCCGCTGTATCAGATCATTCTGACGGTTAAACTGCTGGCGGCACTGGTGTTATTCTTTCTGCTTTCGGTTCTGGCCGGGCGGGCTACCATGTTCGCATCCTTTCGCGCCCAGGCCCCCAAATGGTATACCGCCTGCCTTATTTGTGGAGCCATCATCATCGTATGCGCCGGCACGCTACGGATCATGTTTTGAGTATCCATTCCTGTGGTATTCGTAAACTAATTGCCGTATCTGTCCTGTTGACATGACAAGGCGTAGCAGTGGGGCCATGCCAACCACGACCAATGCGTTCCGTCCCGCGATTCTCACCGGTTCAGATGGTGAAAATGTTGCGGTGATTCTGCCATTCCGGTGCGATGAGAGACGATCATCGTAGTCATCATCGCCGCGGTTTCCGGCAGCAGGTGCGGCCAGCCGCGATGCGGAGATGCTGGTGCTGTGAAATGATGGCAAAAATTTTCCAGTTCGCGCAGCGCCTGCAGCGCGCCGGATAACGGCGGTGTGGAATCTGTATCTATAATGTTGTCTCTGGCAGAAGCCCAACGATAATTTAAATCGGAAAGTTTCAGCCGCCCCTCCCGATTAGCGATGGAAATTTCCCGTTGCAGCGAGGTTTCCTGATCGGAAATCTGAAGAACAATCGTGGCTCCGTCCAGTGTTCGCATCACCACCCCAACATTGCCGGTGACATCAATAAAACTGTCCTGCTGGCCGTTGGTGCCGTCAATTGCGGCATAAAGTGCGGCGGGCAAGCCGACAATTTCGATAATGGATCGAAACGCATCCCACGCCAGGACGGATAAAGAACGCACTGCGCCCTCGGTCACGCCGCGTACGCGGGCTACGGCATGATTGGCGGCGGACCACTGGCCGCCGACAAATTGCACACCGCGAAAGAAATTTTCAGTTTGCCGCGCCTGCCCAAATCCCCAGCTGCAGGAAAAACGGGGCCAGCTATACAGGAGGTGTGTCCGTGGTTCCACAAGAATACTCAACCGGCGGGCTTCTTCAAGTGTTTTTACCGGCGGTCCAAGGCTGAAGATGGCGATATTCTGTTGCACACAGGCTTCAATAAACTCCAGCGCCATATCCGCGGGACGGTCCAGGAGCACCATTTGTGGAGCCGTCTCCAGCAACATGCGCCGCAAATCAGCGTAAAAAGGAACATCAAACATCTGTCCAACTTCTCGAGCTTCCGATAAGTTGCGCTTACCGACCGCCACGATCTTAAACCAATCGGTACCGCCGGCATTCCGTAAAGCCTCAATCCAATCTTTTTGGATCAAGTCCAATCCAACAATCGCACATGCAACCGCCACTGTTACTCCGTCTGTTCAGTAATACTCATGCATCCACCATCCGAATCAAAGTTCGCATTCGCCGGTGTGACCTTATGCACCTCGCCGGAGATTATATGTTCTTGTCGGCTAACGGTGCGAAATAATTCATAAATAGAGAACATTTTCAATGCACCCGCTGTCCGGGAGTTGCCCGTTCATCTACGGAAAGCAGGAATACCTCCGTGCCACCGGGGCCGCTGGCCAGTATCATTCCCTCGCTGGTACCAAACTTCATTTTTCTAGGCGCCAGATTGGCGCAGAATATAACCAATCGTCCGTTGAGCTGTTCCGGTAGATAGGCTTTTTTTATCCCCGCCAGTACTGTACGCTTTCCCAATGGTCCGGCATCCAGCTCCACCTTCATGAGTTTATCGCTGGCTTCCAGGGCTTCGGCGCGAATAACCCGTGCCACCCGCAAATCGATGGTAGAGAACTGTTCAATCGAACATTCAGGTGCCAGGGGTTCGGTACCGGCCACTGCAGCGGCTGGTGCGGGTGATGCGATTATCGGAGTGGCCTGGGCTTTATTTTCATTCAGCATGTCCTGTATTTTCCTTTCTTCAACACGTCCGGTTAAATGTTCAAATTGTTTAATAATATGTGAAGGCATGGAATCCTGTATATCACGCCAGGTCTGTGGCCGGATATTCAAGCATTTCTCAACGCTGGCGGCAATATCCGGGATAATGGGCTTGAGATAAATCATTAATATACGTCCGCATTCCAGAGCCGCTGTTAATACGCCGCGTGCCGCTTCCGCATCTGATTTCACCAGCGACCATGGAGCCTGGTTTTCCACAAATTTATTGGCCTGATCGGCCAGAGCGCAAATCCGCCGGGTCACCGCCGCAAAATTGCGCTGGTCATAATCCGCCGCCAGGGCCGACTCTGCTGCGCGGAATTCATTGAGCAGTGGCAACGCCTCCACGGTAACAATACCAGTCCGGCCCTCCAGCAGCCGTGTTAAGATCGGGGCCGCCCGACTGATGAGATTGACCAGTTTCCCGACCAATTCACTGTTAACGCGGTTGCAGAAATCATCGAAGCTTAAATCGATATCCGCCGGCAAAGCGGAAAGTCTGGTGGCAAAGTAATAACGCAGCCACTGTGGATCAAGATGGCGGGCGTATTGAGCGGCATTGATAAAGGTTCCCCGGCTCTTGGACATTTTTTCACCATTAATGGTCAGGTGCCCGTGGACGCATAATTGTTTTGGCGGTTTGAGTCCGGCGCCCAGAAGCATGGCCGGCCAGAATAAAGCATGAAAATAAATAATGTCCTTGCCGATAAAATGATGTACTTCCAGATCCTCCATTTGCCAGTATTCTTCCGCATCGGCGGCGGAACCGCCTAAATGTCTGGCCAACGCCGCCAGATAGCCTATGGGCGCATCGAGCCAGTTGTAAAAATATTTATCGGTTTCGCCGGGAATAGGAAAGCCGAAAAAAGGCGCATCGCGGGATATATCCCAGTCTTTTAATTCTTTACCGAACCATTCCTCCAGTTTATTGGCCACGACCGAATCCACCAGACCGGTGCGGAGCAGCTTTTGCAGCGGTTCCCGAAAATCTTCCAGACGCAGAAAAAAATGGCGGCTGGAACGGCGTTCCGGTACCGCGCCGCTGACGGCACTTTTGGGATTAAGCAGATCCGTGGGATTGTAATGCTTGCCGCAAATTTCACAGGAATCACCATACTGATCCGGAGATTTGCAGGCGGGGCATTGGCCGCGGATAAAGCGATCCGGCAGAAAAATATTTTCCACCGGGTCAAAAAATTGCTCTACGTCACGGTGGACAATATGCCCGCCGGTTTTCAGACGCTCGTAAAAGCAATGGCAAAGAGCTTCATTTTCCGGTGAATGAGTGGAATAGTAGCAGTCAAATTGCACTCCGAAACGGGCAAAATCCGCACGGTGTTCCTGATTCATCCGGGCAATGAACTGTTCCGGTGCCAATCCCTCACTGCGGGCGCGCAGCATGATAGGCGTGCCATGGGCATCGTCGCCGCAGAGATATACCACTCGATTGCCCATAAGCCGCTGGAAACGTACCCATATATCCGTTTGAATATATTCCACCAGATGTCCGATATGAATAGCCCCGTTGGCGTAGGGTAACGCCGAGGTAACCAGTAGATTTCGTTTCACCGCCGCCATGTAAATCTCCAACGCGGAAATAATGCCGCATATTCTAACGGTTTTTATCGGTTTGCTCGACCTGTGCCGGAATTATGCGGTACTTAGGAACTGAAGCCTGATAAATGCTCAGCAGTCTTTGCGCCGGTTGGTGCATAGATTCCGGAGCACCATCCGTCAAATCGCCACCGGCTTTGCCGGTGGGGAAGTATTCAATGGTAATGCCAATCGGGAAGTTATTACGTTCCCATTCCTTCCCATTATGGTACACGACTTTGGCTGCTGGTACGAGAAAAATCCTGGGATCGCGGGCGTCTCGCCCGCCGTCGCCCCTCAAGCAGTTGGTCCGGAAGCTCCAATGGGATGCTCTGGAGACAGCCTCGATGTGAATACTACGATTTCTGGCTGCCCCCATTATTATCTGCCAGCGTGCATAACCACGTACCGCATGAGAATTGAAAAGGCCTTTCTCATGGTTCACCGCCGTTGTAAGGACCATGACGGACCGCCCTTATGAGAGGGCTTTCTGGCCGCCGAAAGCGGCAAATGGGCCATTTTTATGCAGTATTTCCACGTTCATAAAACCAACGTCCGACAGCAGGTTGATCTGCCATAGTAAGGGCTTAGGCGTATCCTCCGCTTCGATATAAGCAAAGACCGAATCCCGGTATGCTTGACCAGTTTCACCATTTCCCTTGAGCTGCGAAAGATATTCTCCATAGCGTTGCCACATAAGTTCATGCACCACAGGTGAGCTTTGCGTCACCATATCAAACACCCAGAAAGATCCGCCGGGACGCAGCCACCGCAATATAGCCGAAAATACCTGCCGCCATTCCTGATCCGTGCGTAAATGGTGCAGCACCGCCGCCGCCAGAATAATATCAAAACTCTCCGCATTCAGTTTTGCCTGTCGCACATCGGTTTGTAAAATTTCAATTCGTCCCATACTCGCGGCGCTGATGCGCTGGTGGGCGCGATCCAACATAGGGCGGCTTAAATCCATAAGCGTGCAGTTCAGGTTGGGAATTTTTTGCAGCATCTTAAGCGTGTAATTGCCGGCGCCGCATCCGATATCGAGTTCCGACTGCGCCTGCGGTGTGACTGCGGCGGCGACACTGGTCACCAATTCCAGACACAGTGGCGCATCGACTGTGGCTGATTGTCCGGTTTCAAGATTGCTGAAACGCTCCACATCCCGATCAAACCGCAACCGTATTTGTTCTACCGTCGATTTCATGATTATGACTCCATTTTCATACCATTCGCGGATTGTAAACGCAAAAAGCAATATTGGCATTGTGAAAGACCGCGTTGGCCAATGGATCTCATCCGCTTAAATCCATGAAAGATTTGCTGTTATCGTGTACACCGTTTTTATTCAGGCAGTGGCGGCGGCGCCGCGGGGAACAGGTCTTTTATCTCTGCGACACTCTCCGCGGCAGCCCAGTTGGCCATGCCGTTTTTCCACACCAGTGTGGTTGGTTTTACCTCGCCGGATTTAATTTTCCCCTCCAAAGTGGTCCTGTCAAAAGGCCCCGCCTGTCGGCCATCAATAGCTGCGAAGTAGGACGCAGTTGGTGGAATCGGCGGTGGCGAGCCAACTGCGGAATTCATGGCCGACCCCATCTGAGTTCCCATTACCATGCCCATTCCGACCCCGGCACCCATACCCGCTCCCATACCCGCGAAACCGGAGGGATTACTGGCGGCTTCGGGAATAGCGGTGGCGACCTGATAACGGGTGTATTGATTCATATCCCCCAGAACCCCCATGCGCGTGCGGGTATCCATGGCCTGCTCCACTTCCGGCGGCAGAGATATGTTTTCCACGTAGAATAAGGTCAATTCAATTCCCAGCGTGGCTAAATCCGTTTTAATTTTTCCCAAAGCCAGCTGGTTGAGTTTTTCATAATTACCCGCCAATTCAAGTGCGGGAATATGAGCTTCCCCAAGTGTATCGGTAAAGCGGCTGACAATGGTATCACGAATTTGCCCTGAAACCTGCACTGTTTCCAGTTCCGGGTTCGTGGCGATTTGCTGGCGAAGAAATACCGCTGGATCACTGATGTGCATGGCATACGTGCCAAAAGCGCGAATTCGCACCACGCCCAGTTCCGCATCCCGCAGCATAATTGGATTGGGTGTGCCCCATTTCAAGTCTGTAAACTGCCGGGTAAGAATAAAATAAACTTCCGCCCGGAAGGGGGAATCAAAACCATATTTCCAGCCTTTGAGGGTCGACAATATCGGCATATTTTCTGTGGACAGTGTGTACATGCCGGGGCTGAAAACATCCGCCAGTTTACCCTCATTAACGAACGCGGCTACCTGCCCCTCGCGCACGGTCAGTTTGGCTCCCATTTTGATTTCATTGTGGTAACGCTCAAAGCGGAAGGCCAGAAAATCACTGCCGGCCGGTTCCGTCCATTGAATAATGTCAATGAATTCACCGCGTGCTTTTTGGAACAATGACATAGAGACTCCTTTTATCTATTGCTTTATTATACCATCTTGCCGTTGTCATGCCGGAAATCAGCCGGCACTGTTAAAAAGTCTAACGCGCCACAGCTGCCCTAACAATGGCCCGCTCCGTGAACGGTTATGTTGGGTGCGGCCATGTTTTTGGGCAAAAGCACCACAGCCGTCACTTGTTGCATATCCTGGGATCGCGGGCGTCTCGCCCGCTGTAGCCTCCAATGATTTATTGGCCCGGCAATACTCATTGATGCTCTAGTGCTCTGTCACGCCTACAAATTAGGGTTGATTGGCGGCAAACGCTCCAGATGCAAGAAGCCGCGGTGAAAACTGGGTCCGTTGACCCTTTGAACCGCGGCGACGCCGCAGATGGGGCGTTGGC
>JAMDCX010000073.1 GCA_023489375.1 Planctomycetota bacterium | reverse complement strand
TTGAGCATGCAGATATGACGGTCTATGGCCTGAGGCAGACCAACCTGATGCGCCAGTTGGTGCAGGGCCCCGATCCCACCACAGGAAATGGCACGGTTACGGTCGGAAAGTTCATAACGGATGTTACGGGCCCGCAGCATGGGCTGCGGCCGATCTTTCCACGGTCTGCGGGCCAGGCGATTTCGGATGCGGCGTTGTCGGCGGGCCAGTTTTTGATGGGTACTTCTTTTCACTTGAAACGTCTCCTTATAGACAAAGCGTATTGGCATCTATACTACTATATTATTACGCCAAGTCAAGCGTTCCGGTTCATTTTTCACAAAAACAAGTTGGAAGGCGAAAAATCACGCTGGTTTAAGGACTAGCGGCATTCCAGCCTGGATTCATGCGGGGGCGATTGATCAGGTTATCGGTGGATGTATACCAGACCATGATGTCGTCTCCTAACTTCGTTTATGCCAGGAAAGCTCAATTTCCTCCAGAGTCCGCCCCTTGGTTTCCGGCAGTATGAATACCGCAAATAGAAAAGTAATCAATGAACATCCCGCGTAGATAAAATAAGTGGCAGTAAGACCAATGCTGTTTTTTAATATTGGAAAAGTTTGTGCTACCACGAAAATTGCGGCCCAAAGCGTGAGTATTCCGACCGACGCCGCCCGCCCACGAATCCGCGCCGGAAATATCTCCGAGATGATGATCCAGGGTATGGGGCCAAGGGCCATGGAAAAGGCGGCAATAAATATCAGAATGCTGACCAGCAGTATACCAATCTCGAAGGCGGTAAAGTGCGGCGCCAAGGTGATAGCACTGTGTGCGGCTTTGGCCAGTGCCGCAAACTTGGCATTCGAAAGCACGCCTTGAAATTTCAGCGAGTTATGAATTTTAATCGCCGGCGCTTTTGCGGCTATGGCAAACACCAAACCTACCGAGGCCAGTGCCAGAACCTGAATCGCCGTGCCGATACATAACAACAGTTTCCGCCCGGCGCGATCAACGTAGGCCACCGCGATAAAGGTAAACAGTACCAGCACCATACCAATTAATGCGGTGGAACCGAAGGCGCTGGAGGTATTCATGCCCGCCGCACCTAATACGCGCGGCGCGTAATAGATAATGGAATTGATACCGCTGAATTGAGAAAATACCGCCAGAAACAGGGCTATAAGCAGGGGCAGTCGAAAAGTTTTTGTGAATAATTCCCGCAGGCGGCCCTCTTCCTGATGGGCCACTTCTTTCACCGCCGCAATTTCATGTTCCGCTCTCTGGGCACCGAAAAGGCGTGTCAAAATGGCGCGGGCTTCACTTTCGCGGTTATTAATCACCAGCCACCGTGGGCTTTCCCTGATGGTCAGCAGCATAGCCAAAAATATGATGGCTGGCAATGTTTCCGAGCCGAGCATCCAACGCCAACCTGTAGTCTGGTTCCAGTCCATACCGGTCAGATGGTGTGCGGCGTTGATCTGATGGCCCGCGTTGAGAATAAGGTAATTGACCCAATAGACCACCGCGATACCGATGACAATGCCGAGCTGAAAAAGCGATCCAAATCGTCCGCGATGTTTTTCCGGAGATATTTCGGCGATGTACACCGGCGCGATCATGGAAGATGCGCCCACGGCCAGACCTCCGAGAATTCGAGCCAGTACCAGCTCTGTAAGATTCTGTGGTATGGCGGAAAGAATGCCGGAAACAGCAAACAGAATGGCGCAGACGATCAAAATATGTTTGCGGCCAAATCGATCTGCCAGCGGGCCGGCCAGTATGGCACCACCGATACAGCCCAAGTCCAGGCTGGCAATGGCAAACCCAAGCTGGGCGTTGGTTAAATGAAAACAGGTTTGCAGATAACCCTGAATTCCCGAAGCCACACCGGTATCGTAACCAAAAAGCAGTCCGGCCAGTGCGGCCGCGGAAACGGCCAGCACAATAGCCCCCATTCCCGGTATGGGCGGGGGTGTCAACAATTCATCGGTGGCGGCGGATTTACTCATATATCACCAGGTTCACAAACGTCATGGTTGCAATCGTAGAGCGGGGCGATTGCAGCCGACGATGGCTGCTAAAAAACCCGCACCGTTCCACGATAACCTCTTGCGCCCAATCCAGCTTAACGCTACTTTAGCGGATTGGCGACTCACATTGAAAAGACGAACCAGATTTCCCGATCCGCTGGAGAGTGGATGACAACCAGCCAAAATTACATTGGCGTTATCCCACCGCAATGGGAAACGCACAATGTAAAAATTCTTTCGTACCGGTATGGCAATCAACGGCTGGCCCGCATCAATGCCAAAATGCTCTGCCGTAACCTGACGGTACGTCCGGTGTGCCCGCAATACCACTGGCACGCCATGCGAGTGACGTTCGGTTGTCCATGGGGCAACTGGCAAGGGCTTAATATCACGTTTATCCAACCGGAATGTGATCGCGCCGCGATGGCCGTCGAATTGTGTCAGATAGGTCTCAACATTAATGTTGGAAATATGCCATGAAAGCTGCCCCAGGCAGGTCCCGATCGACGATTTTGTTTTGATCATGACAGGCTCCATTTACCGAAGTTATCCCGGCTTGACCATCTCCGGCACCAGCAGGTTCCACGCCCTGAATTCTTCCCGGCCTCATGTTAACATTCATGCCTTTTTCAAACGAATCATCACAACGGTGCATTGCGAGCCATCCGGACTGATAAACTCGTAATCACCGAAACCCGCAGGAATCAGGCAAGCCTGCAAAAAATCCAGCGATGTCTGCCGTGCGGGATCTTTCCTGGAACGAATGATTACCGACTTGCCTACCGTAAGCGTGGGAATTTGCAGAAAGCGACCCTCCGTGCTATGCGTCATGGGCTTGGTGAAAACAAATCTTTCGATTTCGAATGGCATTTCCTCAACCGTCGTATAGCGATCCATACGCGTATCACCATCGCCCCGCACAACTACCGGCCGTGCCCGCAGGTGTTCCTGCACATATTTTTCCCGCCGCCACTTGTTGTTGCGGAAAGAATGCTCCAAGTGCATTTTCATAGGTGGCGCGGTCATGGTTTTGGCTTTGTCATCCCATGTACATCGGGCGAAATCGTAGGTAAAAAAAGAATATTCCGTACCGGCGACGCTGGGACCGGTGTCCATCTCCAGAATCATCTGATAGCCCCCATGTCCGTGCTCCGTGCCGGGTGGTATCAGAAATAAGTCGCCCACGTTGGTTGGCCAGCGGCAAATGAACTTTTGCCAGTCGAAAACCTTACGGTTGTTGGAATCGCGGCAGAGCCGTTCATACTCCTCCAGATTGGCACTTTCCTTAAATCCCATCATCGTGCCGGCATCTTCGTATGCTTCGACGATGTAATAAGTTTCGTAGCGTCCCAGAGGCTCATTGAAATTACGCTTCACATAGTCTGTGTCCGGATGATTGTGAATGGGCATGCTGGCCCGCTCATAAGGCACACGTTCTTTGAAATAACCGTCATCCAGCCACACCTGTAACGGCAGGAGGTCCGGATAAGTCTTATGAACGTATTGGCCGACCATTTGAATCGGGCGCTGCATGATGTTCTGACAGGGTATGTTTAAGACCATGGCGGCGCCAACATCAATCAAAATGCTCAACTCGATGCCGGCCAATTCGTTCCAGGCCATATTTTCCAATCCTGGAATCTCGTCGTAAATATCCTTGAATCGATACGAACCCCACGGGCCGGGCTGCGTGATCTTGACCTGTTTGATCGGCCCTTTGACCAACTCATCAATAATGACGTTGTAACCGGCGGCCGGAATCAGTTTGAGATTTTTCGGCTCCACCGCATCGATGTAGTAATCCATCAGCGCAAAGGCTTTCTTCTTCTGCCGCAGCAGGAGATAGAAATCGCAGTAGTAATATTTTTTCCAAAGGTAATCGGTGGCCGGCCGGTCACTTCCAAATGGAATCAGCTTGTTTTCCCACATCTGCCACAACAACGGCTGCATCGTGAAATCGGCATAGAACCGCAGGCCATAAAGTTCCGCGAGTTCCGAGACCGAGGCTCCAGGCCCCAAAACGATCAGCAAACCGTCCTGGCCGGACGACTGATTCTCCAATAGAGATTTGAACTCGGCCATCTTCCCAGGATCGAGAATATCCTCCAATTCACCGGAACCATTTACCCGACCGAATGATGGATCGTCCGTCAGATACGGCCGACGATAATCCTCGATTTTCTCCGGGGAAAGAAACATATCCGCCGTGGAGACGATTTGCAGCGGTACCCCCTGTGCCCTGGCGATCTCGCGCAGGCCGGCGTTGAGTTGCGCCCAATCCACTCCATACCAGCCGTCGATGGCCGCTGTAGCCGGTCGCCCCATCTTTTTATTCTCCCGCAGCAACGCCAATATGCGCTGCGGGACGTTTGGTAATCCGCAAACAACCTCCTCCCGGACAGAAGTTGCTATCGAGATGTGATTGACGGCGTTCTTACGATATTCGTAAAGTGGCATGAGTACTTCCTATTCCATGTTGCAAACCATTATTCTCCCGATACCGACCGGTGGCCGGAACGGTTGAGCGAATGGCTGATTGATGTATACCAAAACCAATTCCTGCATTGATTCCCTTAATGCGGATGGACAATCAAATTTACAAAATCCATGGGCACAATCGTAAACCGGCGCGATTGCAGCCGACGATGACGTCCAAACAGGCCGCACCTCTCCACGACTACCTTCTTGCCCCCCAGCCAGCTTAACGCCACCCTGACTGGTTTGCGACTCACATTGTATAGGCGAACCAGATACCCCGATCCACCGGAGAGCGGATGACAACCGGCCAGGATCACCTTGGCGTTATCCCACCGCAATGGGAAACGCACAGCGTGAAAATTCTTCCGCACCGGCACAGCAATCAACGGCTGGCCCGCATCAATGCCAAAATGCTCCGCCGCAACCTGACGGTAAGCCCGGTGCGCCCTCAAACTGTAACGGAAGCTCATGAGACCGGTTTCCCAGGCTTTATAGTTGGTCTGCCAGTAGTTGTTGTAAACGTACGAATACAGCGTTCCACCGCGTGCCGGATGCTTTAGCCAATGTGTGGTGTTCATACGCGGTGCCGTGATACGGCCAATTTCCAGCATGGGAACATCGGGCGTGGCCAGCGTGACTCCCACGTGTGCTCCTGATTCATCCACCCACCGGCAGACCGGGAACACATTGTTGTTGGAATTGGGAATCAGGTCTTTACGCGGATTCACCACCGCCCACGGTGTGTCAAAGTGTATGGCTTCCCCGGGCACTTTGAGGTTAAAGCCGATATGTACCGCTTCCTCATGGGGATAGGCTGAAATCATATTCAAAGAATCGGTGAAGTTAATCCGGTGTTCGTCCGCCACCACTTCAATGGTGCGGGCCAATGTTTTGCAGCCCGGTGCGGACGAAACAATACGCACCGACGCCACCAACGGCCCGCGATTGAGGATCGTGATTTTGGGCGTTCCGGTGTATTTTACGTTTTTGTTACTCGGCCCCAGCACGTAAAGATAATCATTAAGACCGTGACAGGTTGGATTATGTGAATTCACCAGATTGGCCGCCAGCCCGGCGACCGACCATCGTGTCACCGCACCGGTGGCGGGGTTTATATCAACGGTCATGGAACCGGTCTTTAATTGCGTGCCGGAGGCATTTACTGAGACTGGATGGGCCGGCGATGCCGATCGACCGGCGGAGATGGTGAATTTACTTGATGACATCGCGGGAATATCCTGGGCTAAAAATACCAGCGATCCATCGGTTAATCGTTGGGATGGAACGGCCTTGCCGGATTCATTGCGCACCCGATTGCCGGCCTTGCTTTCCGCGGCTGCAAGTGTCACCAGACCGCTGCGGGGCCAGGAACAGGTATTAAACACGGCTATCGTGGAGGCGCCTTGATGGGCGATGATTTTACGAACGGCCTGCGCCTCCAGCCAGCGGGCCTGAAACATGGCGCGCGTAGCATATCGTTTTTTCCACGCCCACTGTTCACGTACGAATTTACTCTGTGGTTGGGTCCACGAATCGTAAGCACCCCAAGTATGTTCGTCATACATCAACGCATCCTGCCAGGCATTGCTGAATACTTTATGGGGATATTGAGAGACATCCAGCATATCCCAGAGCATCTGCGACTGGGCAATCTTCTCCGTGGCGTTACGGTTGATACGTGTAACCCGCGGCGTACTGCCCGCTCCATCTTCCCAATAAGGATTGTAGTCTCCGCGATAGGATGGAATTTTGTTGCCATATTTTGCGATGAACTTATGCTCGGCATGAGTAACCGTGCTGGTCACCAATCGCGGCCAGGCGTGCGTTTTATTCCATCGGGTAATCACTGCCGGCAGGTAACCGGGCGGCGGAGCGCTATCCACT
The DNA here is from genome assembly GCA_023489375.1 of Planctomycetota bacterium. Lineage (GTDB taxonomy): Bacteria > Planctomycetota > Phycisphaerae > WQYP01 > WQYP01 > JAMDCX01. The sequence continues at coordinate 886 of JAMDCX010000073.1, read as the reverse complement.
CCTTCCATGACGTACATGATGCTATAGGGAAAATGCGGGTTCGAGGTGGCAAACCAGTGCAGCCACGGGCGGATGTCCACCATCGTAAACCATGGCGAACAATAATTCTGATTGGCTTCCTGCCAGACCATGATCTTTTGTTTGCCGGAAGGTGAAAGCCAATAGAACGCCCGGCCATTAAAATTATTCTCGAACCCGACATGGGTGATGCCGTTTGGCCCCCAGAGAAAATACTTAATGCCCGCATCGGCCAGCACCGGCACCGCCCCCCAGGTCACGCCGGGCACATCACAGAGCATCGCCGAATTGATTTTCAAGCCGTAGCGCACGCGCAGTTCGTGCGCATAGTCCAGCCATGAAATCAACTCCTGGGGCCGACACAGGCCGGTCAATTCATTGCAATAGGTGCCATCAAGGCCCATTTCGCCCGCTCGGACGGCATTGATAAAATTGGCGGTTAGCGTGGGCGAGGCCTTCTCAAAGCCTTTGAGATAGCCATCCACTTCAATCATACTTTCAATGTTCCACTTAAACTGCGCGGCCGGGGAGAGATGTGCAGACTTTTTAATGAGTTGAAGCGCGTCATGGATGTAAACATGATGCGCGTGGATCGCCACGGGCTGGTAAAATAAATAGCCGACATCCACATGCGAATGCGGCAGCACATAAATCGTCCGATGCGGTACCGGCCGGCGTAGCGGAGTCAGAATGGAGACGATCTTGCCCCCGGCGATCAATTCAATGACCGGAGTGCCGGCCCGGCGAACTGGAGGTTCTGTCAAGCGGACGGTGTGTATACCGGCGGCACCATGAATCGCTACCGGCTTAGTACCGCCGATCCGCACTTGCAGTAATCGGGTGGCCTTGCCGCAAAACAGGCGTAGTC
>JAMDCX010000028.1 GCA_023489375.1 Planctomycetota bacterium | reverse complement strand
CATTTTATGCGCTCCATCCATCCGGGGTTGTAGTCCGGTGATTCCTGTGTCATCGACATCCTGTCGAAGATCCCCGGTCCACTGTAACTTGGCCGCCTCATGTTGTAGCCCGGTCGCCCCCGGCCGACAAGATACAGATACAATATCTGCCAGCACCGGCAGCCGATGGCCAAGCCAATGGTCCGGTTCCAGAATGACCAATTTTCCGGCATGAGCGGTAGCCAAACCGTTGGCGGCGGAAACAACTTTCGGATGCACCATGGCCGCCGCAAAGCCAACCGCCAAGACGACTGCCGCCGCGGCGGCCACCGGCCACTTCTTTTGCGCCCACCGGGAAGGCTCGGCGTTTCCCGTCCCGTGTTTGCCAACGAATGTCAGCATCAGCACCAGAGAAACATCGAGAATAAATGTGTACCAGGGATTAACATGCACCTGGCCGAAGCAGCCGCAGGAAGTTCTTCCGGAAACGGCCTCATATAACGCATAACATCCGAAAACGCTGAAGCAGCCAATCGCCACCCGCCGCGAGGCGATTGGTAACGCGCCACTGATCAGCCACAGGCCGAAGAAAGTTTCCCAGGCGATCAGCACGGGTTCCAGGCCGGGAAAATGTTGCAGTTCGTACGGGGGGATTGGCGATTGTAAATATTGCCACGATTTTAAGGCGGCGGAGAGGAGCAATATCGCGCCGACGGCGATGCAAAATACCCGGTGGAAACGCCCTCGATATAGGCTCACGATATTTCCGACCACGCACCCCGGCGTGCCGCCCGGATTTTGCACGCACCGGACCCCTCCGGCAGGTGCTTTGGCCTGGTTGGTGTCGAGGCGGACGTCCATCATTTCTTCCCCCCTTTTCCGAGGACGTAGACTAAATAATCCACACGGAATTGATATTGCGAATCACCGTATCTCGCTGTTACTAAAAAACGGCCTGTGGACCTGCCTTGGGTACCTGCCGCGTGGAACGTGGCCCGTAGGCCCTTGCCGCCGCCAGTGACCGCCACCACGGCATGGCACGGATCGGTCGATGTCGCGGAAAGAATCCTGCCTTTCCCTATCTGACCCGTCGCGCTGGTGACGAGTTGGAGATGCTTGATAACGGTTGAGTCGTACGGAACGGCACCGAAAAATATGCTGTCCGGCTCGATGCTCACCGGCCCCCGCACCATGAAATTTACAGGTTGAGAATAATGGTACGGCAGTTCCTTGCCACCACGATAGAACGAAAACCGCAGCTGGTAGGACTGAGATCCTAAAATAGTAAGTCCCCTTGGAATCAGGGACAGCATCCACGAATCTCTGCCAATTGGTCGAACTTTCGCGGCCAGCCTTGGGTCGCTGGTGGAGCACCGCAACGTATCCCAATGGGGGGGATAGGTGCCGCGCGTTATGGAAACTTGGAATGGCTTTGGTTTTGCACCGACTGATAATGTGCCGATGTCCAAGTAATACGGTTCGCCGCTGTTATCCTGTGTACCGCGGATACGAATGAGTCGCCGGACGGTGTACCGGACCAAGTATCGTCGCACCAGAGGAGCGGCTTTCATAGTTCCCATCAAGGTAACCGTGACCAGTTCAGGGCCCGTCCACGGGCGGGTGGCAATTTGGAGAGTCAGGATACTGGCCGCTCCCGCTCGTATGGTTTGCGGTTGCAACGTGCTTTGCAGACATCCGCACGATGTCATTATTTGTGTAAAGTGCATGGTTTGTGAGCCAGTATTGCGGATTACTACCCGGCGCTGCAATATCTGCCCAGGCAACTGAGAACCGAGATCGATGGTAATGGACGCGGTACTATCGACATTAGATCGCCACTGTTGTTGAACGGCGCGATTTAATGCCAGACATATACCCAAAAATAGAAGGATAACCCCCAATACAAAAGTTCCAATGGTGGCGAATCGGACTGAAATCGGGCCACGCGGAACATGTTGACTTTCGTTTACCATGAAAGAAAATCCTTCAGAAAAGCGTTGATAATCGACTTATTTTGACCATCCTGGGGGCTGATGTTTTGACTTAACTTGTATGGTCGTGCTATTGCCGTGCTTCACTACAGTCACAAAGCTGGCCAGTTTATAACTGATCCTGAACGTTCCCGGCGGGATCGGCTGGTTTAGAACGAGTTGAGTAACCTTGGTTTGGCTAATGCCGGGGCCCTTCCAAGGACCGTAGTTGGGTTCCATCGCCACCAATTCGAATGCAACCGGTAAGTATATTATCCGCCCGGAACGAAGCCTGAAGGCGCGGTAGATAACATGAACGAGCCGGGCATTCATTCCGCTCTTTCCTAGCGTGGAAGCCATCCAGCCTGTTACAAGGGGATGCGACCACGACCCCTTATGAAGTGTAAATTTCACGCGAGCGGGGACCATTTTTAACGACCCCAAAAGGCATCCGTGGAAAGTACCGGCGGTATTGGTTCTCCCACAATCCCGCACTGCCAAGCAGCGGTCAATGACGGACTTTGGATCACGCGCGAAACGTGCGAAGTTCACCCAGAGGTTCCACATAGCGGGGTGGTGAGGTGGAGGGGGCGCTAGTGGCACCAAAGGTTCCAAGATGGGGTTGTCCATCAATTCATCGCCAGCCGTCGGATGACTTTGCCGGATAACCAGTTCGCCGGTGACCCGGTCCAGACTGTAAAGGTGCTTTCCGTTGTCGGCCATTATGCAGTCGAATTTCGCTTGAGGAATCGATTGCCTAAAAACAATACGGTATTTACTTCCCGCTCCCCAGAAACTGTACCGGATATTGCCAACCTGTCTCCTGCCCCCGACCGTCGTTACTGTGAAGCGGCTGGAGGCTTCAAGGTGAATCGTCTTAATATGCGTATATTGTGCGGCCTGCCAAAGTAAGGCCATCGCAGCATCCCCAGGGCGGGCGCTAGCAGAGACCGCGTAGCCACCGAAGGCAAGCGCAAGGGTGGCGACGGCTGTGAGCTGGTATAATTTCCACATATTGTGCACTCCTCTTTGAGTCGTTGGCTGCAGCACAGACCGCTGGGCAGCTTGGAATGAGACCGCCAGTTCTTCATGTCTACTGGCTGCATGGCGTTGGTCGGCCCGGACCGCACGGAACATCGCCCAAAGGTGTAGCTTGGTCCCCACACCCTTCTCCGGGGATGGAGCCACCGCTGTAATTGACCAACGTCGTTGAATCGAAGGACAGTCCCATGCAAGGGTATGTTGGATTACAGGTCGGGTTCGCTATGTAAGGGCATGGAGGATTTTCAGTCAGCGGCACCGGATTCGGATTGGCCAGTTGCGCCAACAGCGTACCGCCGACGCCCATCATCAGTCCTGCGACACAGACTGCCGCAGCCATGATCATCCTCTTCCCGCCTCGACCATTGAACCGATTGTGAATTTTACTGAACATGAGAGTTCTCCTTAAATAGAACCAACTACGTCATGGATTCCGGTACACCCGGAATCCGAAACATCTTCAACCATCCTGCCGGCAAGCCCGGCTATCGCTCGCCTGCGGTACCTTTTCCGCGACTGGCTCGCCGCCGCTGCGCGGGACACATCACTTGCCGACTCCCACGAACATCACCTTCACCGGTTTATTCCACTGCTTGAATCGCAACATCAGCGTTGCGGAGATGAACCCCTTGCCGACAGGTTCGGCTTTAACATCCAGCGCCGGTTTACCATCCATCAGTTTTTTGGATCGCCGCACGGACAGGATGCGGATCCCGGCGGATTTTGAACTAAAGCTCACCAATGTGGCCTTCTTAGCCAGCGCCGGACGGACCATCAGATGATAAATTAACTGGCGAGGCATCAAGAGCACGTTGCCCGGCCAAACGCCGATCACCGGTCGCACATTCATCACCACAGGAATGCGCAGTATATTCTTCCGGGGACCAATGAAGCGGATCGCCTCCCGCACCTTGCCTATCCTAAGCGGAGGTGTGATGGTCGCCCGGTACCATGCTTCTTTCGGGGTCGTCAGCTTTTTATCGGCAATCACCGCGATCCAAGGGACCGTAGTCTTAACCTTGAGTATCCCAACGTTCGCCTGCTCGCTCCGCGTTAGGCATATCGTTTGCGTCTCGGCTCGCCCCGGGCGAGGCAGGCCGAGATCAATCTCCCGTGGCGAACCGAGAAGTTTTTTTTTCTGCGGCGTGGTCAGGTAACCGGTGGTATGCAGCAGCCATTCCAACTGCGGTGGCCTGCCAGCTAGCACGAACACAGACTCTGCGAGCGGGCCGGTCTGGCCCATGGGGTCTATGCGCACCAGCACATCGTCAGAACCACTCGGGGCAATACGCCACGAAACAATCCGTGCTGTGGTGCATCCACACGATGTTCGCACAGAGTCAATCGCAATGGGCAACAAGGTGTTGTTTTTCAGCGGGACTGTGAACCTTATGATGCTTCCTGCAGGCCGCCTGCCGAAATTTACGCTGATCGCCGGCATCACAGCCGTCGGCGTACGGCCCATTACCGCGCTTCCAACGCCGGGCGATACCGTTATGGATGTGCAAACAAGTGCGGTGAACCACTTTCGGATACTCATGATGTCATCTCCTCGTCAGGGCCACGCACACAAGCGCTGCCGCGGCGGATCACCGCCGAGCGCCCGCAAGGCCAGTGACCCTGAGCTTACCAGTGATCCCGTCAAACACCCTGATTCCGGCGGGGAAAGCCACTCGCAAGTCTCTTCGCGGTATGAGGGTATTAACCTTCGGGTCCCTGGTAATTCTGTTGACCACGGTTGCAATCTTTGGGACAAAGGTGGAAAATCGCATTGGAAGCCAGTGCCCTGGCGATACCTTGCGCCATCGCCAATAGCGGTCCTCCATGAACACTACGCCATTTTTTGTGCTTTCCTCACGTGTTACGACGAATGCTCTCCGCGGATCGATCCATATCCTCTGGTGGACCCGGCCACCCCAATCCAAGACGTATTCGCGCCGTTGGCTGTCCCAGGTCACAATACTGTTACGATTCGTCACTCCCGCGAAATACCAAGAGGACCAAACTTGGTCGACAATGCAGCCGCGGAGCGGACCGCGGTGTTCAACGTGCCCGGTCCCACGGCTCAGGCCCGCATGGCCCGCAACGGTGATCCACCGTGCCGTCGTGCCGTCAAACTCGGAAACTTGACGGTATGCCCCTCTGATTCCTGCTGTCAAGATGCGGCGGTATAAACGACGGTGGCTCGCCCATGGTGTCCAAAGCCACACGTCGCGGGAATACGAATCAGGATTTTTTGGAAGTGGCTTCCCGGTCGCTACGCCCTGATACGCTTTCGCCACGGCCGTGTACGACACCGACCAGAAACGCTCTTTTGCCGCACGCGCCAAGGCTATCAATTGCTGCGGGGTAAGCTTGGGCGGATCGGCCACCGCCTGATGGGTGGCCAGAAGCAGTACCAAGCACACCGCGCTGAAACATGCGTCCCGCCGATGGCATCTAAACAATGGGGCTATTTTCATGTGAAAAACCTCTCGTAAGCCTTTCCACCACAATTAAGTATCCATCCTTCAACGCAAGACGGACCCGCGCCCGTCGGCGGGGCCTAATTGCCGCACGTCTGGAACGAGGCTGATCCACATTGTGTATTATTCAGGATAGTTGTTTCACAACTTCCCTCAAAGCACTTACCGGTGTACACTTCCTGATCGTAGCAATAATGTGTCTGAAGTTTAGGACATGAAGATGGGAAATCCACAGTACTACAGGAGTATTGGTTGGTGCTGTCGTCACAACCGGCGGGAGTATTATCCACCGGGCACATAGTGTCGGAGTTGCAGTCGATCGTCCTCGGATCACTCCAACATGGTGTAACGCCGACGTCTTGCTGGCAAACGCTGCCAGTCTCGGTGCCAGCGGTTGGATTTGGGCCCGTCAACTGTGCCAGCACCACGCCGCCGGCGACGCCAGCGATCACCCCGGCAATGCAAACCGCCGCTGCCACAATGCTCCTCGCATTCCCACTCCACCAATTAAACCGATTGTGAATTTTACTGAACATGAGAGTTCTCCTTAAATAGAACCAACTACTTCACGGATTCCGGTACACCCGAAATCCGATATTTTCCTACTTTGCCGCCGTCTGGCCGGCGCTGCCATTGCGGCGACCGCACCGCAAAAGCACTTTTCTAATATATATATGTGCGCAGAGGACGAATTTGGGACACCCGCTGGCCAAATTTTGATGGTAAAAAAAGGAAATATGCGTATGTAAACAATTATTATTGCAGTACTTACGTATCTTGCCGAAGACGCAAAAAAAAAATTGATATTTTTTTACCATGGCAAACCATTTACACTGCGTTCCTTTGACTCTATCCCCGTTATGGGATTCGGAGCGTTTAGGGGGCCGGAATCATGCCACCGCGGGAGCTGTGGCGGCTCGCGGCATTGGGCGGCCGCATGGGAATGGAGCGAATTTGTGGGTTGGGCAATCGTTGCCGGCCATTGCCAACGGATGCGGAGTTGGGAGGCTGGTGTGGCTGGAATGCGATTGTTCTTTGTTTGATAAGCCGCCGCCATTGCAACCGCTCTTGTACCCACAGAACGCGGTGTGCCTTCGACGGGACAAGCGATGGATCGTTGAATATCGGGGTTCCGCAGCGGGTGGACCAAAGGGCAATGTTTTGGGATATAAGCCACTGGTCGCGTCGATATCGCCGGCGCCGGTGGTGGATTTAGATACTTTAAAACCATTGGCACTGCAACCGAGGCTCCTGCGACCATCAATGCCGCTGCCGCTACAGTGACCGGCCTGTACGTAAGATAAAACAATGCTTTGGAGGCCATGCGAATAATTCGTGTTGAGACACTTCCGCGCCGGATGATCCCGTATGGTATTGGCCCGAGCAGGGAATGGAGGATAGCGGTTTCCAAGGCGGTCAGGACCGCATCCTTTCTGTCCGTCTTCCGATAGTTCGCGTAAGCAACGCGTCGTAACCGATTTACCGCCCGCGCGGCGCGTTTTCGGGCCGCTGCCTCGCTAATGCCCAGCCGATATGCGATCTGCCGGGCTTTTTGTCCCTGATAGAAAGTTGCCAGCACAATTGCCAAATCGGCATCGGGTAGCCGCTTCAAAGCATCCTCCAGCGCAGTTATCCGTCGTTGATCGCGGACAACTGGCTGTTTCCGCCCGTGGCCGTCCTCGCGCCGTAGTAATGCCGCGTTGCGTTCGCGGGTTTTGCGCCGCCGCTCGCCAACGACTACTGCCTCATTCCAACAATAATTACAGGTAATAGGGTTGTTTATCCGATCATAGAAAAAGAATCCAGCTTGTTGGAACAAGTTGTGCATGGATTATGAACGATCAAGGAGGATCGCAATGAAGAAATA